>NZ_CP011010.1:4747500-4804002 GCF_001274595.1 Stenotrophomonas maltophilia | reverse complement strand
TATTCACAAAAACATCCACAGCTATTGCACAGGGCAGTGAATTGGCGTAGCTGCCAGGGCTTGACTTGGGCCGGGGTACCTCTCTAGAATTTCCGGTTCTTTCCGTCCCATTCATACGAGAGGCCCCCAATGGCCACGAAGCGCACCTACCAGCCCAGCAACCTCAAGCGTAAGCGCGACCACGGCTTCCGTGCCCGTATGAAGACCGCTGACGGCCGCAAGATCCTGTCGCGTCGCCGCGCCAAGGGCCGCAAAGTCCTGAGCGCCTGATTGCCATGCCGCACCTCGCGGCAGACGCAATCCCTTCGACAGTGAATACTGCAGACCCGCGCAAGCGATTCCCTCGCTCTGCGCGGGTTCGCACGCGTGCCGAATACTCAACGGTCTTCAACGGCGCCCGCCGTGTGTCCGATCCGCTGATGACCCTGCACTGGCTGCCGGCTGACCGGCCGGCCAGGCTGGGTCTGGCGGTTTCCCGCAAGGTTGATCCGAACGCCGTCGGGCGTAACCGGATCAAGCGCGTCCTGCGCGACATCCTGCGTCAGACACGTACCGAAATCCAGCCAGGCGACTTCGTCGTCGTGGCTCGTAGTGCTGCGCGTTCCGCCAGCAACGACGAGATCCGCCAGGCCTTCCTGCGCCTGCTGCGTCGCCTGCGTGCATTGCCCACGCCGGGCGTGGACGGCACAATGCCGCCGCCTGATGGCATCGCAACTCCTTCTTTGACCGAGCCGGCATCGCGTCCCGGCCCCGCCGAGCCTGTCCGCTGATGAACCAGACCCGCGTATTCCTCATTTTTGCCTGGCTGATGGTGGCCGTGCTGCTGTGGATGGAGTGGAGCCGTGAAAAGGCTGCTCCGACCCCGGCCCCGACGACCACGTCGGCCCCGGCCGCCGCACAGAGCGTTCCGGGTGCAACCCCGGGCGCCATCCCCAGTGCCCAGGTCCCGGGTGCCCCCGGCCAGGCCGCCGTGCAGGCCCAGGCCAGTGCCACCCCGGCCAGCCAGCGCGTGACCGTCACCACCGACGTGCTGCGCCTGGTGCTCGATGGCGGCCGCGTGCTCGATGCCGAGCTGCTGCAGTTCCCGCAGACCAAGGACGAAGGCAGCCCGCCGGTGCGCCTGCTGACCGAAGATCCCGCGCATCCGTACAGCGCGATCAGCGGCTGGGCCAGCGAGGACAAGAACACTCCGGTCCCGGGCGCTGACGGCTTCAAGCTGGTCGGTGACACCAACGACTTCGTGTTGGCCAAGGGCCAGAACGAGCTGCAGATCCCGTTCGTGTGGACCGCCGACAACGGCGTGACCATCAAGCGCACCCTGACCGTCTCGCGCAACGAGTACGCCGTGCGCTTCAAGGACGAAGTCAGCAACACCGGCACCGCGCCGTGGAACGGTTACGTCTACCGCACCCTGGACCGCACCCCGACGATCCTGTCGCGGAGCATGACCAACCCGGACTCCTTCAGCTTCAACGGCGCCACCTGGTACGACAACGACAAGAAGTACCAGCGTCGTGCGTTCAAGGACTACCTGGAAGACGGCACGCTGAACCAGAACATCACCGGCGGCTGGCTGGCGATGCTGCAGCACCATTTCTTCACCGCCTGGATCCCGCAGAAGGACCAGACCGCGCACTACGTGCTGTCGCAGGTGGCCGGTCGTGACCTGATCGAAGCGCGCGGCCCGGCCTTCACCGTGGCCCCGGGCCAGTCCACCAGCACCGAGGCCCGCCTGTGGGTCGGCCCGAAGCTGGTCAACCTGATCGCCAAGGAAGACGTGCCGGGCCTGGACCGCGTGGTCGACTACAGCCGCTTCTCGATGATGGCGGTGATCGGCCAGGGCCTGTTCTGGGTGCTGAACCAGGTGCACAAGCTGGTCGGCAACTGGGGCTGGGCGATTGTCGGCCTGGTGGTGCTGCTGAAGCTGGTGCTGTATCCGTTGTCGGCCGTGCAGTACAAGAGCGGCGCCAAGATGCGTCGCTTCCAGCCGCGCATCGCGCAGCTGAAGGAACGCTATGGCGACGACCGCCAGAAGTTCCAGACCGCGATGATGGAGCTGTACAAGAAGGAAAAGATCAATCCGATGGGCGGCTGCCTGCCGATCCTCATCCAGATGCCGATCTTCTTCGCCCTGTACTGGGTGCTGGTCGAGTCGGTCGAGCTGCGCCAGGCGCCGTGGCTGGGCTGGATCCAGGACCTGACCGCACGCGACCCGTACTTCATCCTGCCGGTCATCAACGTGGCGGTGATGTGGTTCACCCAGAAGCTGACCCCGGCACCGGGCATGGACCCGATGCAGCAGAAGATGATGCAGTTCATGCCGCTGGTGTTCGGCGTCATGATGGCCTTCATGCCGTCCGGCCTGGTGCTGTACTGGGTGGTCAACGGCGGCCTGGGCCTGCTGCAGCAGTGGTGGATGACCAAGCGCCATGGCGGCGATCCGGTCCCGGCCACCACTGCCCCGGCCCCGGTCAAGAAGAAGTAACGCCGACCTGTAGAGTCGACTGTTAGTCGACTGGCGTTGGGGATGGAGCAGTCGACCAAGGTCGACTCTACCCCCCGGTCGATGAAAAGCCCGCCGCAAGGCGGGCTTTTCGCATGCGGCGTTAGAATTCCCGGCACACCGTTCCTCCCACTTTCGAGTCCACCATGCCGCGTGCGTCGTCGTTCCGCCTGTTCCTGCCCTCGCTGTTGTTGACCCTGGCCGTGGCCGGGTGTGGCGACAAGGATGCGAAGGCACCGGCGGCCACCGTCACCCAGCCCAGCGCGCAGGCCGCGGCCGCCGCTGATCCGGCCGCCGCACCGCTGCTGGCCGCGCTGCAGAAGCAGCTCGACGGCTACCGCCGGATCATCGTGCTGCTGGCCGACGAGGAACAGCAGTCGGCCGCAGACCGCGGTACCTCCACGCGTGTGGGGCAGCAGCTGTTCCACGATGGGCTGGAACAGCGCACGGCCATCGCCGCGCAGTTCGACACGCTGTTGCGCGGTTCCAGCCCGCAGCGCTTCGCCACCCTCGGCACCGTGCTGGACTACATCGAATCGGCACCGGAACTGTTCGATGCCGACCGCCTGGCGTTCCGCGAAGTGCTGCGTGATCTGCACGAACGGGTCGGTACCGATTCGTCGCTGCCGGCGGTGAAACTGCACCAGCGCATCGGCGAAGACCTGGAAGCACTCGATGAAATCGAGCGCAACTACAACCAGGAACTGACCCGGATCTTCAGCCGCTTCGAGCGCACCCGTGCCATCGAACTGAAGCGCGAGAAGTGGGATGACTACATCGCCCACCTGCACAAGGACTACAGCCGCGAAGCGATCCTGCGCGACTACGGGGTGATCGAGCCGTACCCGATGTCGATGAAGGACAGCGACCGCGAGATCTTCGGCCGCGACCTGCCGCCGAAGACCGTGGTGCTGACCTTCGACGATGGCCCGCACAAGGCCTACACCGATGAAGTGGTGGCCATCCTCAAGCGCTACGACGTACCGGGCGTGTTCTTCGAGGTGGGTCGCAACCTGGGCAAGGTCGAGGCGGACGGCAAGGTCAGCCTCGGGCCGATGGCGAAGATCAGCCGCAGCCTGATGGAAGAGGGCTATGCGGTCGGCAACCACAGCCTGACCCACGCCCAGCTGTCGCGCACCACCGGCGACGCGCTGCGCCAGCAGGTACTGGACACCGATACGCTGCTGAAGGACGTCGACAGCAAGCGCGCGCCCCTGTTCCGCTTCCCCTACGGTGCACGCAACGCCGAAGGCCTGCAGCTGCTCAACGAGGCAGGGCTGAAGTCGATCATGTGGAACATCGACTCGATGGACTGGGCCGATCCTGTGCCGGAGTCGATCGTGCAGCGCGTGCTCGACCAGGTGGACAAGGAACAGCGCGGCATCATCCTGTTCCACGACATCCACGACCGTGCGGTGAAGGCGCTGCCGCAGATCCTCGACCGCCTGATCGCCGACGGCTACCAGTTTGCCGGCTGGAACGGCCGCGACTTCACCGTCGCCCGCGCGCGCAAGGGCGCGGCCAGCGACGCCACCGTCACCACCGGCTACGAGAAGTCGTGGGCGATCGTGGTCGGCATCGACAGTTACGCCAAGTGGCCGAAGCTGGAGTACGCCAGCCACGATGCGCAGGCGGTGGCCGACACGCTGACAGGGCAGTTCGGCTTCCCCTCTTCGCAGGTGATCGTGCTGAAGAATGAGCAGGCCACCCGCAACAACATCCTGGCCGCCTTCCACGACCGCCTGGCCGACGACCGCACCGGAAAGAACGACCGCGTGTTCGTGTTCTTCGCCGGCCATGGTGCGACCCGCCAGCTCGCCTCCGGGCGCGACCTTGGCTACATCATCCCGGTGGATTCGGACCCGAAAGAGTTCGCCACCGACGCGATCGCGATGACCGACATCCAGAACATCGCCGAGAGCATGCAGGCCAAGCACGTGATGTTCGTGATGGATGCCTGCTACAGCGGCCTGGGCCTGACCCGGGGTGGCCCGTCGTCGTCGTCGTTCCTGCGTGAGAACGCACGCCGCAGCGCGCGGCAGATGCTGACCGCCGGCGGTGCCGACCAGCAGGTGGCCGATGCCGGCCCGAACGGCCATTCGGTGTTCACCTGGGTGCTGCTGCAGGCGCTGGCCGGCAAGGGTGACCTCAACGGCGACGGCCTGATCACCGGTACCGAGCTGGCCGCGTACGTGGCGCCGGCGGTTTCGGCGGTTTCGCACCAGACCCCGGCCTTCGGCAGCCTGCCCGGTTCGCAGGGCGGCGAGTTCGTGTTCCAGGTGCCCGACAGCCAGGAGTTCCTCAACGCCGGTACGCGCCAGCTGACCGCCGATGCGATCGCGTTGAACAACAAGGTCGATGCGGCCAGCGAAGCCAAGGGCAGCCAGGCGCCGGTGACCGTGGCCGACCTGCAGGGCGGCAAGGCCAGGCTGGTGGTGCCCAGTGCCGGCCCGGCCTCGGACCGCCAGCGCGCGCAGCAGGCCAATGACCGTGGCCTGCAGCTGTATCGCGAGAAGCAGTACGACCAAGCCGCTGCCGAGTTCACCGAAGCACTGAAGCTGCGCCCGGACTTCGCGCAGGCGGCGAACAACCTCGGCTTCGTCTACTACCGTCAGCAGCGCTATGCGGAAGCGGCGCGCTGGCTGGAGAACACGCTGAAGATCGACCCGTCGCGCGCGGTGGCCCATCTCAACCTGGGCGATGCCTACTTCAACGCAGGCGACAAAGCCAAGGCCAGGCAGGCCTATACCACCTACCTGGCGCTGCAGCCGCAGGGCAGCGGCGCCGCGCAGGCGCGCGCGCAGCTGGAGAAGCTCTGAGCCATGGACACCACGATCCACACGGACACCATCGTAGCCATCGCCAGCGCGCCCGGTGCCGGGGGCGTCGGCCTGCTGCGCCTGTCCGGCCCGCGCGCGGCGGCCATCGCCAACGCACTGGGTGCGCCTGCACTGCGCCCGCGCCATGCGCATTACGCGCGCCTGCGCGACGCCGACGGTGAGGTGATCGACGATGGCATCGTGCTGTGGTTCCCGGCGCCGAACAGCTTTACCGGCGAAGAAGTGGTGGAACTGCAGGGACACGGCAGCCCGGTGCTGTTGCAGCTGCTGGTCGCGCGCTGCATCGCGCTGGGTGCGCGCCAGGCGCGGCCGGGTGAGTTCAGCGAACGGGCGTTCCTCAACGGCAAGCTCGACCTGGCCCAGGCTGAGGCCATCGCCGACCTGATCGCCGCCGGTGACAACCGTGCCGCGCGCGCTGCACGACGTTCACTGGACGGAGTGTTCTCGCGCCGCATCGAGGCCGTGGTCGAACAGCTGGTGCTGCTGCGCATCCACGTGGAAGCGGCCATCGACTTCGCCGACGAACCGCTGGATACGCTCGGTGGCGCGCAGGTGCGGCGCGGGCTGGAACAGGCGCGCAGCGATCTGGCCCTGTTGCGCCGCGACGCCGAGCGCGGCCGTCGCCTGCGCGATGGCCTGCACGCGGTGCTGATCGGGCCACCGAATGCCGGCAAGAGTTCATTGCTCAATGCGCTGGCTGGCAGCGAGCGAGCGATCGTCACCGACATCGCCGGTACCACCCGCGACACCCTGCGCGAGACCATCCGCCTGGATGGCCTGGAGCTGACCCTGGTCGATACCGCCGGCCTGCGCGACGGTGGCGACGCCATCGAGCGCGAAGGCATGCGTCGAGCGCATGTGGAAATCGAGCGCACCGACCTGGCGCTGATCGTGCTGGATGCACGCGATCCGGCGGCCGGTGAAGCGGCCCTCGGTGATGCAGTGATGGCGGTGCCGCACAAGGTCTACATCCACAACAAGTCGGACCTGCTGGATGTGCTGCCGACGCTGGACGATCCGGATCGCGTGTTCGTTTCGGCCGCGACCGGTGCCGGGCTCGATGACCTGCATGTGCGCCTGCGTTCGATTGCGTCGGCCGGGGCAGGCGAACAGGTGGACGGCGAATTCTCCGCACGCACCCGCCACGTCGATGCGATCGAGCGCGCGCAGGAACATGCGCAGCGCGCCGACGGTGAGCTGGCCCACGAACACCTGGAACTGGCCGCCGAGGAACTGCGGCTGGCCCACGATGCACTGGGCCAGATCACCGGGCAGATGAGTGCCGATGACCTGCTGGGGCGGATCTTCTCCAGCTTCTGCATCGGCAAGTAAGGCCCGGGGCAGATCCCCGAACGGGCTCACGCTCTGGTGGGTGCCAACCTTGGTTGGCACAGGGCATCCGGGGTCATGGACGCCGGCCGGCAGAGCGCCGACCAAGGTCGGCGACTACCGGACGCGTGGGGTCCCCCGCCTGTCACATTGCCGCCGCATACTGACGCCCATCACATACCGCTTGGGGAAGTCGCAGTGAAGTCGTGGGGTTGTGCGTTGCTGTTGTCGCTGGCCGTGGCACCATCGGTGGCCATGAGTGCTGAATCCTCCACCCCGGCCGCACACAAGGTGTCGGTCTATGGCCACCGCGGTGCAAGCGCGCTGCTGCCCGAGCACACCCTGGCTGCCTATGCGCAGGCGATTGCCGATGGCGCCGACTACATCGAACCGGACCTGGTGATGACCAGGGACGGGGTGATGGTCGCCCGCCACGAGAACGAGATCAGCGGCACTACCGACGTTGCCTCGCATCCGGAGTTCGCCAGCCGCCGCACCAGCAAGGTCATCGACGGGCAGAAGGTCGAGGGCTGGTTCACCGAAGACTTCACCCTGGCCGAGCTGAAGACGCTGTACGCGCGTGAGCGCCTGCCGGAACTGCGCAGCACCGCCTACGACGGCCAGTTCCGCATCGCCAGCCTTGACGAGATCCTCGCCTTCCTGGTGCAGCAGGCAGGGCGTGCCAACCGTGGCATCGGCCTGGTGCCGGAGATCAAGCACCCGACCTATTTCCAGTCGATCGGCCTGCCGATGGAAGACAAACTGCTGGCGGCGCTGCGCGGCAATGCCTATACCAACGTCGGCCCGGTCACCATCCAGTCGTTCGAGACTGCCAACCTGCGCTACCTGCGCGGCAAGATCCCGCGCGACAGCAACATCCGCCTGCTGCAGCTGCTGTGGAAGGGCGATACCCAGCCGGCCGACGTCGCCAAGGCCGGTGGCAGGCTGACCTACGCACAGATGATGACCCCGGCCGGCCTGAAGGACATCGCCGTCTACGCCGACAGCATCGGCCCGGAGCTGCGCTCGATCATTCCGCTGGATGACAAGGGCGCGCTGGGCACACCCACCTCGCTGGTGCGCGATGCGCATGCGGTGGGCCTGATGGTGATCCCGTACACCTTCCGCCCGGAGAACCACTTCCAGGCCAGCAACCTGCGCAAGGGTGCCGACAATGCACGCAACGCCGAGGGTTCGATCGCCGAGATGCGCGCGTACCTGGCCACCGGCATCGATGCCTTCTTCACCGACGACCCGGCACTGGGCCGGCAGGCGGTGGATGGGATGGGCAGGGCGGGGAACGCGGCCAACTGATCCGTCCGATCGCCGAATGTCGTGCGGTAGTGGCCAACCTTGGTTGGCCCCATGGGAACAGCGCCGACCAAGGTCGGCATCTACCACACCTCAGCCGCGCGGATCGTCCGGCCGCCGGAACGGAATCACCACGTAGTCCTGGCCCTCGCGCGGCTGCCACAGCACCGGCACGCGCTGCGGTGACGACGGCTCCAGCTCGTCGTCGGCCAGCGCTTCTGCCTCATCCTCTTCGTCTTCCCAGCTGTAGCGCTGGCGCGGCGGCAGGGGGTCGGCGTTGCGGAACAGCAGCGCGGCAATGATGCCGGCGAAGGCGCCGCCCATGTGCGACTGCCACGACACGCCGTCGGCGTGCGGCAGGACGGTCATCAGCATGCCGCCGTAGAACAGCATGCCGATCAGGCCGGTGGCGATCGCCGCGCGGTCGCGACGCAGCAGGCCGAGGCTGGCGAGCAGGAACATCAGGCCGTGGGTCACGCCACTGGCGCCCAGGTGCACGCTGCCCGGATTGCCCAGCATCCAGGCACCCAGTCCCGAACCCAGCCACAGCAGGGGCAGGGCGCGCACGGTGGCTTTTGGATAGACGCTGCCGGCCAGGGTGCCGAGGATCAGGATGGCGATGCTGTTGGCGGCGATGTGCTCGACCGAGGCATGCAGCATCGGGCCACCGACCAGGCCGAGCAGGCCCTTGGCTTCCAGCGGCGCTACCGCCCAGGGGCGCCAGTCGAACGTGCCCTGCAGGGCGAACACGGCCACCAGCACCAGCACGGCGGCCAGGCTGACATTGAACGCCCGCAGGATGCGCGAGCGGTCATTGCGGGGGGCCGGTACGTCGCCGGCGGGCAGGGGCGCGTTGTTGTCCATACCTCAGCAATGGCGGTGGTTGCCGCGAAACCAAGGCCGCCGCGGCGGGAGAGTGGAGGCGGCCGGCGGGACAATCCCGCCGGCCGTGCCGTTCAGCGATTCAGGTTCAGGCGTGGCCCGATCCTTCCTTCGGCGGGTACTTCAGGCTCAGCACCACGGTGGCGGCGATGATCACCGCGACCACGCCCAGCGACACCGGGGTCGGGATCTTGAACAGGTCGATGATCATCATCTTGATGCCGATGAAGCCCAGCACCAGCGCCAGGCCATACGGCAGCAGGTGGAAGCGGTCGGCCATGCCGGCCAGCAGGAAGAACATCGCGCGCAGGCCCAGCACCGCGAACACGTTGGAGGTGAGCACGATGAACGGGTCGGTGGTGATCGCGAAGATCGCCGGGATGCTGTCCACGGCGAAGATCACGTCGGTGACCGCGATCAGGATCAGTACCGCGAACAGCGGGGTGAACCAGCGCACGCCATCGCGCTTCACGCTCAGCGCGTTGCCGGCGTAGTCCGGCAGCAGGCGCAGGTGCTTGCGCATCCAGCGCAGGGCCGGATTGGTCTCCAGATCGGGCTCCTGGCCGGCGGCGAACCACATCTTCCAGCCGGTGAACAGCAGGAAGGCACCGAACACGTAGAGCAGCCAATGGAACTGGCTGATCAGCACGCTACCAGCGAAGATCATGATCGTACGCAGCACGATCGCACCCAGGATGCCGATGATCAGCACCTTCTGGCGCTGCTCCTCCGGCACCGCGAAGTAGCTCATGATCATCAGGAAGACAAAGATGTTGTCGACCGCCAGCGCCTTCTCGACCAGGTAACCGGTCAGGAATTCGAGGCCGACCTTGTTGGCCACGACCTGGCCGGCGGTCTCATTCAGGTAGTACCAGAGGCCGGCGTTGAACAGCAGGGCCAGCGCGACCCAGCCGATCGACCACCACAGGGCCTCCTTGAAGGTGACCTTGTGCGGTCCACCATGGCGCATCAACACGAGGTCGACCAGCAGGGCGATGACCACCACCGCTGCGAAGCCGCCCCACAACCACACGTTACCGATCGTCTGCATTGGGAATGTCCGTTGGAAAGATGAATGCCAGGCCGGACGGCGAGGATCTGCAACGGAGGATCGGGAGGGGATCCAGGGACAGAGCTTCGCCAGTACGGCGAAGGTCTCGCTCGCAGTTCCAATGGCTGGAACTGCCGTTGCACCGGAGCCTGCGGGCTCGAATTGACGGCGACAACGTCTGGGAGCTACTCCCCTTCTGGCGCCGATTCTGCCGTCTGCCCGGGCCGCCGTCAATTGCCGCGCCCGTGCTGGATTTCCGGCCCCCGCCGCCCCCCGGCTACAATGGGCGGATGAATACCCCCCTTCCGATTGTCCGCCTCAAGAACGCGTGGCGTTCCAGCCACCCGTGGATCTTCCAGAAACTGGTCGAGAAGCCGACCGTCCGGCCCAAGCCCGGTTCCATCGTCGACGTGGTCGGCATCGATGGCGAGTTCATTGGCCGGGGGTTCTACAACGGGCATTCGCGCATTGCCGTGCGCATCCTCGAAACCGACCCGAACGTGCCGGTCGATGCCGGCTGGTTCTCGCGCAAGATCGCCCAGGCGGTGTCGCTGCGCCGTGAGGTGCTGAAGCTCGATGCGGTGTCCGACGCCTGGCGCGTGGTGCACAGCGAAGGCGACGGCCTGTCCGGCCTGGTGGTCGACCGCTACGGCGACCTGGTGGTGGTCGAATTCTTCGCCGCCGGCATGTTCCGCCACCGCGAGTGGATCTACGACGCGCTGCGCGAGCAGTTCCCCGGCTGCCGCTTCCACAGCTTCGCCGACGAGCACGTGCAGAAGCAGGAAAGCTTCGACTTCCACGGCAATACCACCACCGAAGCGTCGGTGATCACCGAGTACGGCATCAAGTTCCGCGCCGACCCGGCCGGTGCGCACAAGACCGGTTTCTTCGCCGACCAGCGCGAGAACCGCGAGTGGCTGAGCCAGCAGGTGGAAGGCAAGAGCGTACTCGACCTGTGCTGTAACACCGGCGGTTTCGCGGTGTACGCGGCCGCGCGCGGCGCTTCTGAGGTGGTCGGCATCGACATCGATGAAGACGTGATCCAGATCGCCAAGGGCAATTCGCGCCTGAACAACGTGCGTCCGAAGTTCATCCAGTCCGACATCTTCCCGTGGCTGCGTGATGCCGCCAACCGCGGCGAGCAGTACGACGTGGTGATCCTGGACCCGGCGAAGATGACCCGCGACCGCGACCAGGTGATCACCGCGCTGAAGAAGTACCTGGACATGAACAAGCTGGCGCTGGGCGTGGTCAAGCCCGGTGGCCTGTTCGCCACGTTCTCTTGCACCGGCCTGGTGGCCGAGGACCAGTTCCTCGACATGCTGCGCCGCGCCGCCTATTTCTCCGGCCGCACGATCCAGATCCTGAAGGTCGCCGGCGCCGGTCCGGACCATCCGTTCATGGCCCATGTGCAGGAATCGCGCTACCTGAAGGCGGTGTTCTGCCGCGTGGTGGATTGATGCCTGCCTGTAGAGTCGAGCCATGCTCGACTCGCGGTGCCTGATCAGTCGAGCATGGCTCGACTCTACAAATCAGCGGGCCGCAGCGCTATGGTCGGGCTCTTCCCAATGCCGGTGAGAGCCCATGCCTTCGTTGCGCCACCTGTCCGTCGTGCTTGCCCTGGCGCTGTGCGCGCCGCTGTCCGCCCACGCCGTTGAGTTCAGCGCGCAGGAGCTGGCCCGTGCCAAGGCGCTGCAACAGCGCCTGGTCACTCTCGACAGCCATCTGGATACGCCGGCCAACTTTGGTCGCAGCGGCTTCGACATCGAGCAGCGCCACGACCGCAATGCGCTTTCGCAGGTGGACTACCCGCGCATGGTCGAAGGCGCGTTGGACGGCGGCTTCTGGGCGATCTACACCGACCAGGGCGACCGCAGCGCCGCCGCACACCTGGCCGAGCGTGACCATGGCCTGCAGCGGTTGCTGGAAATCCGCGAGATGCTGGCGGCCAATCCCGAGCGCTTCGCGCTGGCGCTGACCGCCGATGATGCGGCACGGATCAAGGCCGCCGGCAAGCGCGTGGTCTACATCAGCATGGAAAACGCCAGCCCGCTGGTGGAAGACCCGAGCCTGCTTTCGTTCTACCACCGCGCCGGCCTGCGCCTGCTCAGCACCGTGCACTTTGCCAACAACGAGTTCGCCGATTCGGCCACCGATCCCAAGGGGGCGGAGTGGAAAGGCCTGAGCCCGGCCGGCAAGGAGCTGGTGCGGCAGGCGGTGAAGCTGGGCATCGTGATCGACCAGTCGCATGCCTCCGACGCGGTGTTCGACGACCTGCTGGCGATGATGCCGGTGCCGTTCGTGCTCTCGCACAGCTCGGCCAAGGCGGTCTACGACCACCCGCGCAATCTGGACGATGCACGCCTGCGCAAGCTGGCCAAGGCGGGCGGCGTGATCCAGGTGAATGCCTACGGTGGCTACCTGATCGACACCGGCAAGACACCGGAGCGCAAGCAGGCCGAAGAAGCGCTGAGCAAGCAGCTGGGCGGCTGGGAAGGGATGGGGATCGAGCAGGGTGTTGCCCTGCTGAAGGCCGAGCAGGCGCTGGATCACGAGCACCCGGTGCGCCATGCCAGCCTGGACGACTTCTTCGCCCACTTCGAGCACATTCTCAAGGTGGTTGGCCCCGAGCATGTGGGGATCGGCCTGGACTGGGATGGCGGCGGCGGCCTGAGCGACCTGCCCGATGTCAGCCAGCTGCCGAAGATCACCGCGTGGCTGCTGCGCAAGGGCTACACCGAGCAGCAGATTGCCGGCATCTGGGGCGGCAACCTGCTGCGGGTGATGCGCCAGGCGCAGGATTACGCCGCGGGCAAGTAGAGTCGAGCCATGCTCGACTGCTTCCGGTAGGAACCGCGCGAGTCGAGCATGGCTCGACTCTACAATGCGGCCCTTATTTCGCGATCAGCGCGTGGCGGCGGCTGTACAGGAAGTACAGCACCAGGCCGGCCACGTTCCACAGCAGGAAGTACAGCTGGGTGCGGTGCGGCAGGCTGATGAACAGGTAGATGCAGCCCAGTGCCGCCAGCGGGCCGACCACGAAGGCCAGCGGGGTGCGGAAGGTGCGCTCGCGGTTCGGTTCGCGCAGGCGCAGCACCACCAGGCAGATGCCCACCGCGGTGAACGCGGCCAGGGTGCCGGCGTTGGCCAGCGCTGCGATCTCGTCCAGGCGCGCCACACCGGCCAGCGCCGACACCACCACCGCGGTGAACAGCGTGGTCGCCACCGGCGTGCCGGTGCGGGCGTTGACCTTGGACAGCCCGCGCGGCAGCAGGCCATCGCGGCTCATCACGAAGAAGATGCGGCTCTGGCCATACAGGAAGGCCAGCAGCACGGTCGGCAGCGCGATGATCGCGATCACGCCGATCACCATCGCCGCGGTCGGGTGGCCCAGCTGGCGCATGATCAGGGCCAGCGGCTCGGCGCTGTGGCCGAACACCGCGTAGCTCATCGCACCGACTGCCGCCAGCGCCACCAGCACGTAGACGATGGTGCAGCCGATCATCGAACCGATGATGCCGATCGACAGGTCGCGGCCCGGGTTCTTGGTTTCCTCGGCGGCGGTGGAGATCGCATCGAAGCCGTAGAACGCGAAGAAGATGATTGCTGCCGCCGCCATTACGCCGTGTTCGACGCCATCAGGGCCGATCGACTTGGCAAAGCCATACGGCATGAACGGCTGCAGGTTGGCGCTGTCGAAGGCGGGCAGGGCGACGGCGACGAAGATGGCCAGCGCGATCAGCTTGAACACCACCAGGATGGCGTTGAGGGTGGCGCTCTCCTTGGTGCCGGCCATCAGCATGCCGGCCACCAGCCAGGTGATGACGATCGCCGGCAGGTTGATCATGCCGCCTTCCACGTGCGGGCCGGCGGCAAGCCAGGCCGGCAGGTGCACGTTCCAGCCGAACTGGGTGTGCACCCATTCCAGGAAACCGACGAAGTAGCCGGACCAGCCGACCGCCACCGTACTCACCACCAGCGAGTACTCCAGGATCAGGCTCCAGCCCACCACCCAGGCGAACACCTCGCCCAGCGCACTGTAGCTGTAGGTGTAGGCGCTGCCGGCGGCCGGCATCATCGTCGACAGCTCGGCATAGGACAGCGCCGCGCAGGCGCAGACCGCGCCGGCGATGGCGAAGGAGATCAGCACGGCCGGGCCGGCCAGATTGGCGCCGACGCCGATCAGCGTGTAGATGCCGGTACCAACGATGGCGCCGATGCCCAGCGCGATCAGGTGTGGCCAGCTGAGTGTGGGGATCAGACGCCTGCCGGCTTCGTGGACGGTGACGGAATCTAGGGACTTGCGCCGGAACAGGGACATGCAGGCCTCGGAAGGGGTGACTAAGAACGACAAGTTCCCGAGTGTGACCGAACGCAGCGCAGCATTACCACTGACGGGGGTCGTGCATGGGTTGAATGCGTCAGCGATGGTGGCTCGCCATCAGCTGAAGTGACGAAATCAGCACAATTGCGGGCAAAAATCGAATTCGTCCGAGGGCCCTCCGGTCGGCAGAGCCGATTCAGCGGGCGGGCGTCCAGCGCAGTGGGGTCAACGGGTCGGCCGGTTCAACCATTCAGCCCCAGGCGGATACCGAACCCCACCAGGAACAGGCCGGCCACGCGGCGCAGTGCGTCGCTGATCCGCGGGTGCTGGATCAGGCGGCGACGGGCCAGGTTGCCCACGCCGATCAGCATCGAGCAGTAGGCGATGCTGACCACCAGGATGATGCCGGCCAGTGCCGCGAAGGTGGCGATGCCCTGGTGCGCCTTCGGGTCGATGAACAGCGGCAGGAACGCCATGTAGAACAGGATCGCCTTCGGATTGAGCAGGCTGACCAGAATGGCCTGCTGGAAGTAGCGGCCCGGCTGCATGCGGATCGGCCCGGCGTCACCCCCATCGTGCTTCGGGGTCCGCAGCAGGCTGATGCCGACCCACACCAGGTAGGCCGCACCGAGGTACTGCACGGCATGGAACACCAACGGATTGGCCTTCAGCAGTGCGGCCACGCCGGCCAGGGCCAGCCACATCAGGATCTGGTCGCCGACCAGCAGGCCGGCCAATGCGGTGTAGCCGCCACGCACGCCGCCACGGCCGGTGGCGGTCAGCAGGGTGAAGGTACCGGGGCCGGGCAGGGCGAGGAACACCAGCACGGCGACCAGAAACGTCCACAGGTCCTGGATGCCCATCCACGGCATGGCGGTGTTCTCTTGTTACGGGGGGCCGCCATTGTCGGCCAGCGCCGCGCTTGGCGACAGAGGGCTGGCGGGGCCGCCGGGCATGCCAGACAGCAGCGGTTGCAGGTGCTGGCGCAGCTGCGCGTGCAGCTGCCGCACCGCCGGCGAGAACTGCTTGCGATGCGGGCACACCAGCTGCAGCGGAATGCTGCTGCCAACGCCGTCGAGCAGCAGCTGCAGGCGCCCGGCCTGCACATCCTCGCGCAGGTCCAGCCAGGACTTGTAGGTGATGCCTTCGCCGGCCACGGCCCAGCGCCGCACCACATCGGCGTCGTCGCAGACCAGCGGACCGCGCACCGGAATCACGCTGCGGCGCCCTTCGACGTCGAATGACCAGCGATCGTAGGCGCGGCCACTGAGCTGGTAGACCAGGCAATCATGCTCACGCAGGTCCTCCAGACGGCCGGGTGTGCCGCGCCGCTGCAGGTAGTCGGGCGAGGCCGCGAGCACACGCCGGTTGCCTTCCAGCAGGGGCAGCGCGACGTAGCTGGCGTCGTCGAAGTGGCCGATGCGGATCGCTACGTCGACGGGATCGCGGAACACATCAGCGACTTCGTCGGACAGGCGCAGGTGCAGCCGCAGCCGCGGATGCGCGGCGCGGAAGGCGCTCAGCCAGGGCAGCAGCAGGTTGCGGCCGAAGTCCGACGGCGCCGACAGCTGCAGGGTGCCGTGCAGCTCGGTGTCCTCGCCCTGCACGCGCGCCTGGCCCTCGCGCAGGGTGGCCAGCACCTCCTGCGCATACGGCAGGTACAGCGCACCCTCGCCGGTCAGGCGCAGGCTGCGGGTGGTGCGCACGAACAGGCGCAGGTCCAGCTCGCGCTCCAGCCGCGCCACGGCGGCCGCGACCTGGCCGGGCAGCAGATCGGCCTCGCGCGCGGCCTGCGAGAAGCTGCCCAGCGCAGCCGTGCGGACGAACAACTGCAGGTCGTCGAAACGGATCATTTTCATTGCCGGAGTGAAAGTGCTGCCCGATTCTGCGCCTTTCTGCAGCGCCGCGCGCGGCGCAACCTGTGTGCTCCTTCCCCACTGGACCGCTGCCATGCGCGCCATTGCCTACACCCAAGCCGGCCTGCCGATCGATGATGCCCAGGCCCTGATCGATATCGAACTGGAGCTGCCGCAGCCCGGCCCGCGTGACCTGCGCGTCGCCGTGCGCGCGGTGGCGGTCAATCCGGTCGACACCAAGGTGCGCCGCGGCGTGGCCACCGATGGCCCGCGCGTGCTCGGTTGGGATGCGGTCGGCATCGTCGACGCGGTGGGCAGCGAGGTGACCCTGTTCCAGCCTGGCGATGCGGTCTACTACGCCGGCGTGATCGACCGCCCCGGCAGCAATGCGGAGTACCAGCTGGTGGACGAGCGCAGCGTCGGCCGCAAGCCGGCCAGTCTCGACGATGCCGCCGCCGCGGCGCTGCCGTTGACCGCGATCACCGCCTGGGAACTGCTGTTCGACCGCCTGCGCATCGCCGAGGGCGGCGGCGAAGGCCAGACCCTGCTGGTGATCGGCGCTGCCGGTGGCGTCGGATCAATCCTGGTGCAGCTGGCGCGGAAGCTGACCAAGCTGACGGTGATCGGCACCGCCTCGCGCCCGGATACCCAGGACTGGGTGTATGCGATGGGGGCGCACCATGTGATCGACCACAGCCTGCCGCTGGCCGAGGGCCTGGCGCGGCTGGGCATCAGCGAGGTGCAGCACGTGGCCAGCCTGACCCATTCCGACCAGCACTACGCACAGATCGTGGAACTGCTGGCGCCGCAGGGCCAGTTCGGCCTGATCGACGACCCGGGCCCGGTGGATGTGATGGCGCTCAAGCGCAAGGCGCTGTCGCTGCACTGGGAATCGATGTTCACCCGCCCGCTGTACAAGACCGCGGACATGCAGCGCCAGCACGACCTGTTGAACCGGGTGGCCGAGCTGATCGACGCCGGCGTGCTGCAGACCACGTTGGGCGAGCACTTCGGGCGCATCGACGCGGCCAACCTGCGGCGCGCGCATGCGCTGCTGGAGAGCCATCGCGCCAAGGGCAAGATCGTGCTGGAAGGCTGGTAAGGCCGGGTCGTTCCCGCGCCCTTGGGGTCAGATCCCTGCCTCAGGCCACGCCGTTGTCGACGTGTTCGGCAAAACCGGGTTGCTGGCGCAGGCGTTCGAACCAGGCCCCCACGTTCGGCAGCGCAGGCGTGCTGCCGGGCGTGCTGCGCCAGCGCTGGGTCGACAGGCCCAGCACGACATCGGCGAGGGTGAAGGTGTTGCCCGCCACGTAGCTGTCCGTAGCGGCGAGCTGCGCATCAAGCACGCCCATCAATCGATTCCACTGCACCAGGCTGGCCTCGGCGCGGGCATCATCCGGGTAGTCCGGGTGTTGCCGCACCCGGGCCATGAACACGTGGCGCCAGGCGCTGTTGAGGTCGCTGGCCTGCCAGTCCATCCACTGCTCGACGCGGGCCCGCGCCTGAGTGGTGGCGGGCAGCAGGTCGTCGCGCCCGGCGCGTGTGGCCAGGTAACGGCAGATGCTGTTGGACTCCCACAGCACGAAGCCGCCGTCGCGCAGTACCGGTACCTGCCGGTTGGGGTTCAGCGTGGCCAGCAGGTCCGGCGCCGGCGCCGGTTCGTGGTGCAGCGGCAGGTCGAGCCCGGCGCACAGCCACAGCACCTTGCGGACATTGATCGAGGTGGGCTTTCCGTACAGAGCGAGCATGGTCCTGACGCAGCGGCTGAGACTCGGCCAGCCTACACTTGCCACATGCAAACCGAATTCCTGCTCATTGGCGGCCTTCTATTGGCCGTGCTCATCCTGCAGCTGGTCGCCCTGCTGCGCCGCCCGCCGCATGACCGCCTGGAACAGGCCGTACGCGAGGAGGCCCGCTCCGGGCGCAGCGAACTGCGCGAGCAGCTCGATGGCTTCGCCCGCGCGCTGACCGACCTGTCCACCCGCACCGACCAGCGCCTGGACCTGCTGCGCGAAGCGCTCGGCGAAGATGCCCGCAAGGCGCGTGCCGAGGCCGCCGACAGCCAGCAGCGTGGCGCGGCCTTGATGGGACAGCGGCTGCAGGAACTGCGCGGCCAGCTGGAAACCTTTGGCCAGCAGCAGGAGGCACGCATCCACGCCTTCGGCCAGCAGTTGCAGGAACTCACCGCGCGCACCGATACCCAGCTCGGTGCACTGCGCCAGACCCTGGTGGACGACGCGCGCAAGGGCCGCGAGGAAGGCGCGCAGTCGCAGCAGCGCCTGACCGAGAGCCTGGGCCTGCGCCTGCAGGAACTGACCCAGCGCAACGAGCAGCGCATCGCCGAGATGCGCACCACGCTGGAAGAACAGCTGCGCGCGCTGCAGAACGACAACGCGCAGAAGCTGGAGCAGATGCGCCACACCGTCGATGAGAAGCTGCAGTCGACGCTGGAAACGCGGCTGGGCAATTCCTTCAAGCTGGTCTCCGAGCGCCTTGAGCAGGTGCAGCGTGGCCTTGGCGAGATGCAGCAGCTGGCCACCGGCGTGGGCGACCTCAAGCGCGTGCTCACCAACGTCAAGAACCGCGGCAGCTGGGGCGAAGTGCAGCTGGAGAACATCCTCGAGCAGACCCTGACCCAGGAGCAGTACGCGCGTGCGGTGAAAGTGCGTCCGGACAGCGGTGAAATGGTCGATATCGCGGTGCGCCTGCCGGGCCGCAGCAGCGACGACACGCCGGTGTGGCTGCCGATCGACTCCAAGTTCCCGCGCGAGGACTACGAACGTCTGCTCGATGCGCAGGAGCAGGGCGATGCCGAGGGCGTGCGGCTGCAGGGCATCCAGCTGGAACGCGCGGTGCGCGTGCAGGCCAAGTCGATCTGCGACAAGTACATCGCGCCGCCGCACACCACCGACTTCGCGGTGATGTTCCTGCCCACCGAAGGCCTGTATGCCGAGGTGATCCGGCGCCCCGGCCTGGTCGACCTGCTGCAGCGCGAGCATCGCGTGGTGGTGGCCGGGCCGACCACGGTCACCGCGCTGCTCAACAGCCTGCAGATGGGTTTCCGCACGCTGGCCATCGAACAGCGCTCCAGCGAGGTGTGGAGCCTGCTGGGCGCGGTGAAGAGCGAGTTCGGCAAGTTCGCCGGCATCCTCGAGAAGGCCGAAAAGCAGATCACCACCGTCGGCCGCAGCATCGGCGAGGCCAGCCGCAAGACGCGCACCATCGAGCGCCGCCTGCGCGGCGTGGAATCGCTGGCTGCCGAACAGGCGCAGTCGCTGCTGGGCGACCTGGCCGAGGGGGACGCCACGGGAGAGGCCGAGGACGAGGGCAGCGACGGCGAGGAGGCCTGAGCCGCGCTGACACGCCGCCTGCATCGTCGGTGCGTATGCTGGCGGCCTGTCCGTTTCGATCAGGTATCGCCATGCGCCTGCGCTTCTATACCAGTCTTGTCCTGACCGTGCTGCTTTCCGCCTGCAGCAGCGCGCCACCGGTCGTGGCCACGGCGGGGCAGGCCGGCGCGGCCGCCACGCCCGAAGCCACCGAGGCCTACCGCGAAGCACGCGACGTCGACTGCCAGGCCGCCGGCGGCACCCTGCAGCGGCTGGGCCGCCTGCAGCGCGAGCAGTGCGTGATTCCCTATGCCGATGCCGGCAAGGCCTGCAGCGGCAAGAGCGACTGCACCGGCCAGTGCTTGGCCGGGGGGGAGGTGGCCGCTGGCAGCGCCACCACCGGTACCTGCCAGCGTGATGCCAGCCAGAACTTTGGTTGCCGCCAGCGCATCGAGGACGGCAAGGCGCAGGGCACGATCTGCGTGGACTGATCGTAGTGCCGGCCGCTGGCCGGCAACCGCATGAACCGCTGGGAACGATCGCAGCATTGCCGGCCGGCGGCCGGCACTACCGGCATCGCACGGCGCTATGCTGGTGGGCCATTCCCCGCTGTAGCCGGAGCCCCCCGCGTGAGCACTTCGATCCAGGACATTTCCCTCACCACCATCGACGGCCAGCCGTCCTCGCTTGCCGACTACCGGGGCAAGGTGCTGCTGCTGGTCAACGTCGCCTCCAAGTGCGGCCTGACCCCGCAGTACGAAGGCCTGCAGGCGCTGTATGCGGAAAAGCATGCACAGGGCCTGGAAGTGCTGGGCTTCCCGGCCAACAACTTCCTCGGCCAGGAGCCGGGCAGCGAGGCGGAAATCCAGCAGTTCTGCCAGCTCACCTACGATGTCAGCTTCCCGATGTTCTCCAAGATCAGCGTGGCCGGCGACGACGCCCACCCGCTGTACCAGCAGCTGACCGCCGCACAGCCGCAGTCGATCGGTGAAGGCCCGTTGCGCGAGCGCCTGGCCAGCAAGGAGATTCCGATTCATCCGGCACCGGCGGTGCTGTGGAACTTCGAGAAATTCCTGGTCGGCCGCGACGGCAAGGTCGTCGCACGCTTTGCCCCGGACGTGGCCGCCGACGATGCGCGCCTGCGCGAGGCCATCGAGGCGGCGCTGGCGGCTTGAGGAAGCGTGCCAACCAAGGTTGGCACCTACCGGAAAGAAACGTCGCCGGAAAAGAAAAACCCCGCCGAGGCGGGGTTTCTCATGCGCCGATGAAACGACTCAGTGGGTCCACTGCGGCATCGGCATTGCATCGACCGGGATCGGCGAATTGGCATCGTCGTGGCCACGGTCGCGCTTGCTGCGCAGGTCGTTCTCGATCTGGTAGTTGCGGCGCTGCATCCACGCATCGCGGACCAGCGAGTACTCGTCCACCGCGGTGTCGCGCAGGTCGTCGATCGCCAGCAGCTGAGCGCGGGTGTCGACCAGCTGCAGGCCCTGCAGGCCGATGCGGACCTTGTCTTCTTCGATGCGGCGGATCGGCGACAGCGGGATGTCACCGGCCAGGCCGAACACATCACGCACGGTACGCGGGCCGAAGAACGGCAGTTCCACGTACCGCGAGCGACGCCAGCCCCACACGCCCAGGGTCTGGCCGAAGTCTTCATTGCGACGCGGCACCATCGCCTTGCTGGCCGGATCGAACAGGCCGCCGATACCCAGCGTGCTGTTCATCAGGAAGCGGCCCAGGCTGTCCCATGCATCGGCCCCGCGGCCCTGCAGCAGCTGGTTGGTGATGGTCACCGGCGCACGCAGGTTGCTGAAGAAGTTGCTGACGCCGGTACGGGCGAAGCGCGGCACCACATGGGTATAGGCGGTCGCCAGCGGACGGGCGATGCCGCGGTCGACCGCGTTGTTGAAGGTATGCACCTTGCGGTTGAACGGTTCCCACGGATCGTAGGCCGCCGCGTTGGTGGTATTGCCGGCGCCGCCATAGAGGGCGTCGAAATCATCGTCGCCGCCGGGTGCGGTGGCTGCTGCGGTGTTCGCTGCATTGCCATCAACGGGCGCTGCCGGAGTGGCCGGCGATGGGGCCGTGGCAACCGGCGCCTGCGCCGCCGGAGCGGCCACGGCAGGGTCGACCGTTCCGCCATCGGCAACTGCAGAGGGGGCTTCGGCAGCGGCATTGGCCGGAACCACGGTGCTGGCCACCGGTGCATCGCTGCGCGCGGGCTTGCCGGCGCAGGCGGTCAGGGCGGTGGCCAGGACGATCAGGGGGAGAGTGCGTACGACGTTCATGTCAGCTCGCAGCAGAAGTAGCGTTGAAATCCAGGTCGGGCGACAGCCGGTAGGCCGCGCTCAGTTCGTTGTAGCCGGCCGGCGCGCCGGAAATCGCCAGCGGGTGGCCGGCCTTGCGTGCACGTGCCGCCAGTTCGGCCAGCAGGGCCAGGCCGGCGCTGTCCACGCGCTCGACCTCGCCCAGCTCCAGCCGTGCCAGCTGGGCGGGCAGCGCCTGCAGCTGCGGCCACAGTGCGATCACTGCGGCACGATCCAGCACCCCGCGCAGGCGCAGGGTGTCGCCTTCCAGCAGTGCCAGTGCGTTACTTGCCATTGCCCGCGGGCCCGGCCTGCATGCTGCCGCTGTGCAGCTCGCTGGCCACCTGCTTGATGCCCTTCTGGCGTAGCGGGGTGTCGAACTGGTTGCGGAAGGTCTGCACGTAGGAGATGCCTTCGATGTTGACGTCGAAGATCTTCCACTGGCCGTTGACGTTGCGCATCCAGTACTCGACCGGGGTCGGCTCGCTGCCGGCACGCACCAGTTCGGTGCTGACGCGCACGCCGCGGTTGCCCGGCAGCGGGCTCTCGCCCTTCAGGCGGAAGCTCGGCTTGCCCTGGATGTTGAGCAGGGTCGAACCGTAGCGCTGCATCAGGCTGTCGGCCATGGCATCGGCGAACAGCTTGATGTCGGCATCCGAGGCGCCGCGGGCGTGCGGGCCCAGCACCAGGCGCGCGGCGTAGTCGCGATCGAAGGTGCGGTTCAATTCGCTGTCGATGTAGCTGCGCAGGCTGGCGGGGTTGCTGCTGAACTCGCTCCGGCGCTGCTGCAGGGTGGTGAGGATGCGCGTGCTGGCATCGATCACCACCTTGCCGGCCTGGCCCTGGGTCGCGGCTGCGGCAGGGGCGGCGGCCTGGGCCTGGGCGAGGAACGGAGTAGCTGCCAGCAGCGCCGAAGCGAGCAGGGCCGGGATCAGTTTCATCTTCATGGTTGCGGTTCCGTTGCAGGCGCCTGCGCGCCATCGTTGGGCTTCTGACCAGCGCCGCCACCGGCGCCGCCACTGAACATGTACTTGCCGACCAGCTGGATCAGGTCCACGGCGGGCTGGGTGAAGACGATCTCGTCGCCGGCCTTCAGCACGTCCGGATCACCGCCCGGCTGCAGACCGATATAGCTCTCGCCGAGCAAACCACTGGTGAAGATGCCGGCCGAGGTGTCTGCCGGCAGGTCCTTGACCTTGCTGTCCATGCGCAGGGTCACGATCGATTCGAACTTCACCGGGTCCAGGTCGATCGAGGCGACCTGGCCGACGGTGACGCCGCCGATCTTCACCGGGGCCTGCTTGCGCAGCTGGCCGACCTGGGAGAAGCGTGCTTTCAGCTCGTAGCCCTGGCTTCCCCAGCTCCAGCGCTGGTTGGTCGAGGCCACGGCCAGCACCATCAGCGAGGCCAGGGCCAGCAGCAGGAAGGCGCCGACGGAGAATTCGAGTCTGGGACCGCGGATGGCCATGTGGATTACCTGATCGAGTCGTAGTGGCCGCGCGCGCCTGCGCACCGCCGGTGGAGGGGTTAGGTGAACAACATTGCCGACAACACGAAGTTGAACATCAGCACCAGCAGCGAGGCGTTGACCACCGCACGGGTGGTCGCCACCGAGGTGCCCTCGATGGTCGGCTCGGCGTGGAAACCAACGTAGGCGGCAACCAGCGCGGCGGTGCCGCCGAAGATCGCCGACTTCAGCATCGCCACGCCGAAGTCATCCCAGAAATCGACGCTGTTGCGCAGCGCCGACCAGAACACGCCGTTGTCCAGGCCCAGCACATGCACCGCTTCGAAGTAGCTGGCACTGATCGCCAGCGAGCAGAAGATGCCGGTCAGCAGCGGCACGGTCAGCACCGCCGCCCAGAAGCGCGGCGCCACCGCCTTGGCCACCGGATCGATCGCCATCAGTTCCAGCGCCTTGATCTGGTCGGTGGCTCGCATCAGGCCCAGTTCGGCGGCGATGGAACTGCCGGCGCGACCGATGAACAGCAGCGCGGTCAGCACCGGCGCCAGTTCGCGGTACAGCGACAGGCCGAGCAGGGTCGACAGCGCGTCGGCCGCACCGAAGGTGGTCAGCGTGCGGTAGCCCTGCAGGGTCAGCACCAGGCCGACGAAGGCGCCGCCGACGGCGATGATCGGCAGCGAGCGCGCGCCGATCTTGTAGATCTCGCGGGTCAGCTCGGCCAGGAAATCACGCGTGGGCAGCGAACCGCGCAGCACGGTCAGCGAGAACAGGCCGGCGCGGCCCAGCGAACGGGTGGCTTGCACGAACGGCATCAGGCAACCCTCGCGCGCGGCGCGGCATCGAACGGAATGGGGCCATCGGGCTGGCCATGCAGGAACTGCCGCAGCAGCGGGTCCTGGCTGGATTGCAGCGCCTCGGGCGTGCCCTGGAACACGATGCCGCCATTGGCGATGGCGATCACCTGGTCGCAGATCGGCAGGGTCTCGTGCACGTGGTGGCTGACGATGATGCTGGTCAGGCCCAGGCTGTGGTTGAGGCGCTGGATCAGGCTCATGATCACCCCCGAGGCGATCGGGTCCAGCCCGGTCAGCGGCTCGTCGTAGATCATCAGCGGCGGGTCCAGTGCCAGCGCGCGGGCCAGTGCCACGCGGCGCGCCATGCCGCCGGACAGCTCGCGCGGCCAGGCCTCGGCGGCGGCCAGCAGGCCCACCGCGTGCAGCTTCATCTGCACCAGCCGGCGCAGCACGACCGCCGGCAGGCGGGTATGGGTGCGCAGCGGCAGCGCCACGTTCTCGGCCACGGTGAGGTCGGTCAGCAGGCCGTTGCCCTGCAGCAGCACGCCCACGCTCTTGCGCATTTCCAGCAGCGCGCTGCTGTCGTGCGGGATCGGCTTGCCGAACAGCGTGACCTCGCCGGCGACCGGGCGCAGTTCGCCGGTCAATGCCGCCAGCAGGGTCGACTTGCCGCTTCCGGATGGACCCAGCACGGCGGTGATGCTGCCCTTGGGCACCTGCAGCGACACATCGCGCAGGATCGTGCGCCCGCTCCGGTCGATGCGGACGTTGGATAACTGCACCAGACTGGAGGCGGAAGCCGACATGGGCACCATTAACGTTTTTTAGACATCGAAGGATCGGGCCCGTCGGCTGAACATAAGCAGACTGGACGGTCCAGTATTGTTGCACGACAAGGCTT
Organism: Stenotrophomonas maltophilia; assembly: GCF_001274595.1. Classification (GTDB taxonomy): domain Bacteria; phylum Pseudomonadota; class Gammaproteobacteria; order Xanthomonadales; family Xanthomonadaceae; genus Stenotrophomonas; species Stenotrophomonas forensis. Next base: position 4,779,108 of record NZ_CP011010.1, on the reverse strand, counting down.
GGCGCTGGCCGGGACAATCGGTGCGTACCCCGGAACAATCCGTACCGGTGGCGGGCCGACCATTGAATACTGCCTGCCGTCCTGCACACTGTGCATGATGAGTGACCCAGGCAGCGATTTCCGCCTCTACCATTCCAATTCCCTGGACGTGCTGGCCGCGCTGCTGGCGCGCAATGTGCGTGCGCCGGTCGCGGGCCAGCCGCTGTTGGCACCGGAAGTGGTGCTGATCCCGCAGGTGGCGATGCGGCGCTGGCTGCAAGCGACACTGGCTGCCGAGTTCGGTGTTGCCGCCAACCTCGAATTCCTCACCCCGGGCGAGTTCGTGGCCCGCGCGCTGAAGGCCAACGTCAGCGGCGAGCAGGACGACCTGGACGCGGCCGGCCTGCACTGGAAGCTGTACCAGGCACTGCGCGATCCGGCGCTGCTGGCACAGCCACCGATGCGCGCGCTGCAGTCCTACCTTGCCGGTGGCGACGCATTGAAGCCGTGGGCGCTGGCTGGCGAACTGGCCTCGGTGTTCGAGAAGTACCAGGCCTGGCGCCGCGACTGGCTGCTGCGCTGGGCGGCCGGTGCCGATCCGGCCGATCCGCAGGCGATCCTGTGGCGCACCATCACCCATGGCCACGACTACCGTGCGCGCCGCATCCAGGAATACCTGGACCGCTTCGAAGGGGCGGGCCAGCCGTTGCCGAAGGGCTTGCCGCTGCGCATGTCCGCGTTCGCGACGCTCAACATCTCCCCCGACGTGCTGCGGGTGATGGCCACCCAGGCACGGGTGGGCGAGCTGCATTTCTACATGCCCACGCCCGTGCAGTCGTACTGGGGCGACCTGCAGACCCTGGCCGAACGCCTTCGCAGCGGCGCGCCGGATCCGTTTGGCGAGGCCGCCGGCGAGAACCGTCTGCTCGAAGCCTGGGGCGCCGCGGGCCGCGACTTCATGGCGGTGCTGGGCAGCTACGAGGTGGTGCACCCGGCCGGTGAGATCGCCGCCTATTCCGATCCGGAAGAAGACACCCGGCCGGCCCTGGACGAAGGCGGCCTGTCCGACAGCCTGCTGCATCGCCTGCAACGCGATCTGTTCCACCGTCGTGCACTGCCTTCGGGCGAACTGCGCGATGGGCTGCGCAGCGACGACCCCAGCCTGCAGGTACACGCCTGCCATACCCGCCTGCGCGAACTGCAGGTGCTGCACGACCAGCTGCGCAGCCTGCTGCAGGACGCGCGTTTCGACCCGCCGCTGCAGGCACGCGAGATCGCGGTGCTGGCGCCGGACATCGATCCCTACGTGCCGTACCTGGAAGCCGTGTTCGGTGGCCGTGGCGGCGAGGAAGAGCACATTCCCTATGCGCTGGCCGACAGCAGCCCGCTGGCCGGCGAGCCGCTGGCCGATGTGTTCGTGCATCTGTTGGGCCTGCCGGTCTCGCGCTTTGGCCTGAACGAAGTGCTGGACCTGCTGGCCAGCGCACCGCTGGCCGAAGCGGCCGGCCTGGAAGCGGTGGACTTCGACCGCCTGCATGGTTGGCTGCAGCAGGCGGGTGCGCGCTGGGGCCTGGACGCGAAGCATCGCGACCAGCACCAGGCACCAGCCGACGATGCCTACACCTGGCAGTTCGCGCTGGACCGGCTGGTGCTTGGCCATGCCACCGGCAGCGAGGCCGACCTGGCCGGCGTGGCGCCGTGGATCGAGCTGGAGGGCGGTGCGTTGGAAGCGCTGGACCGGCTGCTGCGCCTGTTGCGCGTACTGGCGGTCTACCAGCGTCGACTCGGCGAACTGCTGACCCCGGCGCAGTGGCGGCAGCGCCTGCTGTCGCTGCTGGACGCGCTGCTGCCGACCGCGCCCAGTTCGCCCAACAGCCAGCGCGCGCTGGAGCGCCTGCGCAAGCTGCTCAACCAGTTCGCCGAGGACGCTGCCAAGGCCGGCTTCAACGAAGGCGTGCCACCGGAGGTGGTGCGTGCGCACTTCGCCGGGGCACTGGGCGAGGCCGATACGCGCGCACCGTTGCTGACCGGTGGCATCAGCTTCGGCCGCATGGTGCCGATGCGCCTGCTGCCGTTCCGGGTGATCTGCGTGCTGGGCCTGAATGACGGCGATTTCCCGCGTCGCGACCCGGCCGCGGGACTCAACCAGCTCACCGCCGAACTGGATACACCGCGCCGCCGCCCGGGCGACCGCTCCACCCGCGAGGACGACCGTTTCCTGTTCCTGCAGCTGTTTGCCGCGGCGCAGGAGGTGTTCTACCTGAGCTACCTGGGTGCCGATCCGCGAGATGGCAGCGTGCGCGAGCCGTCGGTGCTGGTCAGTGAACTGATCGATGCCGCCGCTGCCTATCACCTGGATCCGACGATGGCGGTGCGCGACTTCACCGTGCGCCATGCCTTGCAGCCGTTCTCGCCTGCTGCGTTCGGCGATGGCGATCCGCGTCGATTCAGCTATCGGCGGCAGTGGCATCCGGCGGCCGGCCGCCTCACCGGCCAGAGGGGTGGCCTGCTGCCCTGGTTCGACGCGCCGTTGCCGCCACCGCTCGACGATGCCGTGGAGGACGAGGTCGCACTCGATACCCTGCGCCGCTTCCTGTGTGACCCGGCCGGGCAGTTCCTGGCGCAGTCGCTGGGCCTGCGCCTGGCCGACGAGGTCGAAGAGGTGGATGACCTGGAGCCGCTGGTGCTGTCCTCGCGCGGCCCGGAAAAGCGCAGCGTGCAGGCGGCGGTGGTACGGGCCACGCTCAATGGCGACAGCGAGCCGCTGTATCCGCGGTTGCGCGCGCGTGGCCTGCTGCCATCGGGTGCCTTGGGTGAGCGCCAGTTCGAAGTGGAGCAGCTGAAGACCCGTCCGTATGCCAGCGCGCTGCTGGGGTGGATGCAGGGCGAACCATTGGAAAGCCGCCGGTATGAAGTCGATATCGACGGCGTGCGGCTGCATGGACGGGTGGCCGATCGGCATCCCGAAGGGCTGGTGCGCCTGCGCGCCGGCACCCTCAACGGCAATGCGGTGATCCGCCAGGGCCTGGACTGGCTGTTGGCCAACGCCGCCGGCGATGCCCTGCCGTTGGTGCAGTTCCATGATGGCGGCGATGCCGGACCCGGTCCGCATGTGCTGCCGGCGCTGAGCGTGCCTGCTGCCCGCGCCGCGCTGCGTGCGCTGCTGCAGCTGCGCCAGCGTGGCCTGCGCGAGCCGCTGCGCTTCGCTCCGTATACCGGCTGGGTGCTGTACAACACGGCCGGCGAAAAACAGCGCAGCGAAGGCTGGAAGCAGTGGCATGGCAGCGACCGCAGCTGGGGTGAATCCAGCAGCGACGCCTGGCAGCTGCTGCTGCGCGGTGCCGACCCGTTCGCCACCGATGCCGGCTATGCCGATCTGCTGCGCAACAGCCAAGTGGTCTTCAGCGCGGTGCGCGAAGGCCGCACCCTGGGCGCCGAGGCAGGCCCGGAGGGCAACGCATGAACACCGCCATCGCCGACGAGGAATCCCAGCGCATGGCGGGCGATCCCTATCTGACCCTGCCGCTGCAAGGCATCCGCCTGATCGAGGCCAGCGCCGGTACCGGCAAGACCTTTACCCTGGCCACGCTGTTCACCCGCCTGGTGGTGGAGCAGGGGCTGCGCATCGGCCAGATTCTGGCGGTGACCTTCACCGACGCCGCCACCCAGGAACTGCGCAAGCGCATCCGCGAGCGGCTGGCGCTGGCCGCGCGCCTGGTCGATCTGGAACCGGCCGAGGGCGAGGCGCCGGATGTGCGCTTGACGCGCGAGGTGCTGCAGCGCCATCTGCAGGATGGCACCGAGAGCACCGCTGCGCTGAAGCGTCGCCTGCAGGTCGCCGCCGACGAGATCGATCTGGCTTCGATCTTCACCATCCACGGCTTCTGCACCCGCGTGCTGCGCGAGCATGCGCTGGAGAGCGGCCATACCTTCGACCCGCCGGAGCTGCTGGCCAGTGACCGCGAGCTGCTGGAAGAACTCGCCGCCGATCTGTGGCGCGTGCACGCCAATGATCCGGCCACGCTGGAGCCGCTGACCTGGCTGTGGTCCACCCCGGATGCACTGGCCGCCGATCTGCGCGCGCTGCTGGCCGCGCCGCCCCTGCACCCGTTGCCACGGCCGGTGGCGCTGGCCGATCCACATCCGGCATTGCAGGCCAACGCCGCCGAACTGCAGCAGGCGCTGCGCGAGCATGGCGAGCAGTTCTTCATCGACCTCTGCGATGCGGTCGACAACAAGTGGATCAACGGCGTGTCCTACAAGCTGGGCTGGCTGCACCCGCTGGGCCGGCAGATGCTGGCCTGGGCCGAGCGCGCAGATCCGCGCGAGCTGCTGGCCAGCGAACGCCTGCCGGCACTGCTGCCGGACGTGTTGGCCGACAAGACCAACAAGAAGTTCCCCGGCCGCACGCCGTCGTCGCCATTGCAGGCGCCGTTAGCGCGCCATGTCGCGCTGCTGGCCGAGCGTGATGCCTGGCTGCGTGCCACCGCGCTGAACTTCCTGCACCGCCTGCGCGACGAAGCCACCCAGCGCCTGCAGGCGCTGAAGCGCACGCGCCGGGTGCAGACCTACGACGACCTGATCGATGGCGTGGCACTGGCCCTGGAAGGGCCGCAGCGCATGGCGCTGGTCAGGCAGCTGCGCGCGCAGTACCGCATCGCGCTGGTCGATGAGTTCCAGGATACCGACGACCGCCAGTGGGGCATCTTCCACACCGTGTTCGGCGATTCGCCGGAGGTGCGCGAGCTGGGCCTGGCGCCGGCGCTGTTCCTGATCGGCGATCCCAAGCAGGCGATCTACGGTTTCCGCGGTGGCGACATCCATACCTACCTGACGGCCAAGCAGGTGGCGCAGCAGGCGCCGGTGCTGGACCAGAACTTCCGTTCACGCCCGGCCGTGCTGCGTGCCCTGCAGGCGCTGTACGACAACGGCGGCGAAGACGCGTTCCTCGAGCGCGACATCCAGTTCGAACCGGTGCGCCCCGGTGGCGTGCGCATCGACGCGGACTACCTGCGCGACGGCCGCGCCGCCGTGGCACTGACCCTGCGCGTGCTGCGCAGTGGCGGCGACAAGGCGATGAGTGCCGACGCCTCGCGTGATGCAGCGACCCAGGCCTGCGTGGCCGCGATCCACCAGACCCTGGTCGATGCGCGCGCCGGTAACGCCGTGTTGCGCGGGCGCCCCGTGCAGCCGGGCGACATCGCGGTACTGGTGCGCTCGCATCGCGAGGCCACCCTTGTACAGCGCGCGCTGGCAGCGGTCGGTATTCCTGCCGTGGCGGCGGGCAAGCAGAGCCTGTTCGCCACCAGCGAGGCACGTGATCTGCGCGCACTGCTGCTGGCACTGCTGCAACCGGCCGATGAAGGACGCCTGCGTGCGGCGCTGGCGACCGTGCTGCTTGGCCAGCGGGCGAGTGCGATCGCGGCGATGGAACGCGAGGGCGACCTGCAACGTGGGTTCCAGGCGCAATTGTTGCACTGGCGCGAGCGCTGGCAGCGCGGTGGACCGTTCGCGGTGATCGCCGATGTCTGTGCCGAACAGGGCGAACGCCTGCTGGCGCTGATCGATGGCGAGCGTCGCCTGACCAACTACCTGCAGCTGGGCGAACTGCTGCAGGAAGCCTCGGCGCAGGCGCTGGGCATGCATGGCCTGCTGGACTGGCTGCAGGGCCAGATGGCCAGCGCCGACCAGGATGACGAGCAGCAGCTGCTGCGCCTGGAATCGGATGCACGCCGCGTGCAGATCATCACCCTGCACAAGAGCAAGGGCCTGGAATACCCGCTGGTGTTCCTGCCGTTCGTCGGCATCGACGGCGGCGCACCGAACACCGCTTCGCACTGTACCGTGCACGTGGGTGGGCAGCGCCAGCTGCACTGGAAGCTGGACAAGGACGAGGCCTGGGAAACGGCCAGCGCCCGGCGTGAGCGTGAGCAGCGCGCCGAGGACGCGCGCCTGCTGTATGTCGGCCTGACCCGCGCCGAGCACGCGCTGTGGATTGCCGTGGGCGATCTGGCCGGGCTGGCAAAGACGCGGCTGGCGCCGCTGCTGGGTGACCTGCAGGCGCTGCGCGCGCATGCCGATGTGCACATCGATGACAGTGAGGCACCGGCCGCACTGCCGCAGCTGGCGGCCGAAGTGGAAGGTGAGCTGCCGGCCGTGCGTGCACTGACCCGGCGCGTGCCGCACGACTGGTGGGTCTACAGCTTCACCCAGCTGGCGCACGCCGATGCCGGTGCCGGCAGTGATATCGAAGCCGCCGCCACCGAGCTGCCGGCGCCCGCCGCCGACGAACCGGTGGGCCCGGAACTGCCGCTGGAACCGGCGCTGCCGGAACCCGCCGCGGCCGCCGAGGACAGCACACCGGTCGATCCGCGCTTCATGGGCAGTCGCTTCGGTAACGTGCTGCACGAAGCGATGGAGAACGTCGACTTCGCCGCCTGGGGTGGCTGGCGACCGGGCCTGGAAGCCCCTGAAGGCCAGGCCGAGGTACTGCGCAAGGCGCTGCACGACGAGGGCTACGCTGACGCCGACCTTGGGGATGGCGTGGCCGTACTGGTGCCGCTGGTCGGTCACACGCTGACCGTGCCGCTGCCGGAGGGCGGTGCGCTGCACAGCCTGGATGAAGGCGAGCGCCGTGCGGAAATCGACTTCCATTTCGCCATCGAGCCGACCGCGGTGCCGGCGCTGCTGCAGGTGCTGCACGCACATGGGGTTTCCAGCGCGCGCCGCGGTTTTGGCCAGCGCCGCCGCCTGGAAGGGCTGATGACCGGCATGATCGACCTCACCTACGTGCGCGATGGGCGCTGGTACGTGCTCGACTACAAGTCCAACCGCCTGCCCGGCTACAGCCCGGACCTGCTGGCCATTGCCATGTGCCACAGCGAGTACGACCTGCAGGCGCTGATCTATACGGTGGCGCTGCATCGCTGGCTGCGTTTCCGGCTGGGTGCGGCCTACGACTACGAGCGCGACATGGGCGGCATCCGCTACCTGTTCTGCCGCGGCCTGGATGCCGCCGGCAACGGCGTGCATGTGGACCGCTTCCCGCTGGCGCTGGTCGATGCCCTCGACGCGTTGTTCGCCGGTGGCGAGCAGGCCCAGGCCGAGCTGGCCGCACGTGCCCGTGGAGCCAGCGCATGAGCCTGCTGAAGGAACTGCACCAGAAGGGCCAGCTGCGCACCCTCGACCATGCGTTGGCGACCAGCCTGCAACGACTGCGCGACGACACGCCCGAGAGCGTGGCGCTGGCGGCCGCGTTGGCCTCGCTGGCGGTATCGCAAGGCCATGCCGCGTTCGACCCCGCGCAACCGCAGCGGTTACTGGAAGGCGTGCCCGAGTGGCCTGCCGCGCAGGACTGGCTGGCGCAGCTGCGTACGTCGCCGTGGGTGGCGACGCCGGAGCAGGCCGATGCCATCGCCGAGGATGCGCCGCTGGTGCTGGAAAACGGATTGCTCTACCTGCGCCGCTACCGCGAGTACGAACGCCAGTTGGCCGCCGGCCTGCAACGCATTGGCCGGCATCCGCTGCCGGCGCCGGACATGGCAGCGCTGGCACCACTGTTCGCGCATCTGTTCCCGCAGGCGTCCGGCAGCGAAGATCACCAGGCGCGCGCGGCCGGCGTGACCCTGCGCCATCCGCTGGCGCTGGTCACAGGCGGCCCCGGTACCGGCAAGACCACCACCATCGCGCGCCTGTTGCTGCTGCTGGCCGCACAGGCCCGGCAGGCCGGCCAGCCGGCGCCCGAGGTCGCGCTGGCCGCGCCCACCGGTCGCGCCGCCGAGCGCATGGCCGAGAGCCTGCGCGTCGCCGTGCAACGCCTGCAGGAACAAGGGCTGGACCCGGCGCTGTGCGCGGCATTGCCCAGTACCGGCACCACCCTGCATCGCCTGCTCGGGGTGATTCCCGATTCACCGCGTTTCCGCCACCACGCCGACAATCCGCTGCCGGTGGACGTGGTGGTGGTCGACGAAGCCTCGATGATCGATCTGCCGATGATGGCCAAGCTGGTCGATGCGATCGCCAGTGGCACCCGGTTGATCCTGCTTGGCGACCCCGACCAGCTGCCGTCAGTGGAAGCCGGCGACGTGCTCAGCGCGATCCTGCGTGCCAGCGGCGATGGCATCGGCACCCGTGCCGACGATGCGCAGGCGTTGCATGGCCTGCTGGCGCCGGCCACGTTGCAGCCGCAGGCCACACCACGCGCTTTTGCCGGGCGCCGCGTGCAGCTGCAGCGCGGTTACCGGCAGAGTGATGCACTGGACCTGGCACCGCTGGCGCATGCCGTGCGCGAAGGCGACAGCAGCGCCGCATTGCAGCTGCTGCGCAGCGGTGAACTGGCGGGCGTGCACTTCCACGAAGGCGAAGCCGATCCGTTGCGTGGCCAGCGTGAGCACCTGCTGGGCCACTGGCGTGCGCTGGCGGATGCCGCCGATCCGATACTGGCCCTGCAGCAGGCCGGACGCCTGCGCGTGCTGACCGCACTGCGCGAAGGCCCGCAGGGCGCACGTGGGCTCAACAGCCGCATCGAACAACTGCTGGCCGGCAATACACCGGGCTATTTCCAGGGCCGGCTGCTGCTGGTCACCGAGAACAGCTACCGTCATCGCCTGTTCAATGGCGATATCGGCATCTGCCTGCGCGATGGCAGCGGCGCGATGGTGGCCTGGTTCCCCGGCGACACCGTCGACCAGCCACGCGCCTTCCACCCGGCCGCACTGCCCGCGCACGAAAGCGCCTTCGCGATGACCGTGCACAAGGCGCAGGGTTCGGAGTTCGACGAAGTGTGGTTGCAGCTGCCGCGCCAGGACAGCCGCGTGCTGTCGCGCGAACTGGTCTACACCGGCCTGACCCGTGCCCGCCAGGTCCTGCACGTGGCCGGCAGCGCCGACGTGCTGCAGGCCGCGCTGAAGCGCCACGCCAGCCGGCTGGGTGGGTTGGCCTGGCGGCTGGGTGCGGAAGCGGTGGCCGAAGCACCGGCGCGTATCAAACAGCCCATGGTGCAGGGCACGCTGTTCTGACGCGGGCGCGATGCGCTTCCTGTAGAGCCGAGCCATGCTCGGCTGATGGACCCTGGAGTCGAGCATGGCTCGACTCTACAGAAGCGCGCTTCGATCGTTTCGGCGTGGATCTACGCGATCAGGACCAAGCCATCGGGGAACACGATCGCCGCTTCATCGGCGCTCACATCGAAGAAGCCCACGCCGTGCTTCTCGGCCAGGTCCTGCACGCGGCCATGCGCATGCTCTGCCACCGAGTAGGCAAACGCACCGTAGATCACCTGGCGGCCGATGCTGTACTCGGTCACTTCGGCACGGTCGTCATCGCCATTGCTCAGCGGCCCGTTCATCGGCGGGAACTCCTGCGCCATCTCGGCAAACCAGGCCTGCAGCGCCGGGCTGCTGACCGCCGGGTCGTCGTACTCGTGGTTCTCGCCCCATTGGGCCTGCTTCTCGAACCAGGCGATGAAGGCTGCCACCTCGCGCGGGGCGGCGCTCGCCTCGAACACCATCATGTCGTAACTCATTGAACCGTCCTGTTGCCATGGCGAAAGGCCGCCGGGAATGGCCCGGCGCTGCCGAGCATTATCAGGCCGATGCAACGCCGGCGTCCGCCCACCCTGGCGCCAATGCCTTCGCCTCCGGGAACAGCGCGAAGCGCAGGCCGATCAGGCCCATCAGCGCCTCGTCGCGTGCCTTGCAGGCCGCCACGCTGCCAACCCGGCCCAGTGAGGTATCCAGCCGCTCGCGCAGCGCTTCGGCGGCCACAATCGGCCTGCGCGCGGCAATCTGCCGCCGGTAGTGCGCGGCGATGTCCTCCAGGATGTGCTCGACCGCCTCGCGGCTGCGTTCGGGCAGTTCCAGCCGGGCACGGCGCAGCTGCAGGATGTTCAGGCCGATGCGGGCCTCGTTGAGCATGTCCACCGAGGCGATGTCGCTGCCCTCCGGTGTCGCCGCCAGGCGCGGTGCGAGCAGGCCCAGCAGGTCGAGCATGCGCGCGGCGAAGCGCTGGCGGTCCTGCTGGCCGCGGCCTTCGGCGGCTTCGGCCAGCGTGGTCCAGCCCTGCCGTACCAGCCGGCGTGCGGTCCACTCGGCACCCACCGAACGGAACAGGCGGGTCATCACCACCGCAAAGCCAATGCCGATGAACATCGCGATCGACGAATTGAGGAAGGTCTGGATGTTGGCGCTGTAGGTGTTCTGCAGGCTCAGCAGCGCGGCCAGGTTCACCGTCAGCGGCAGTGCGAACAGCGCGCTCTTCGGGTGATGCAGCATCAGCCCCAGTGGCAGGAACACCACCGCCAGCACCAGTGCCAGCAGGCCGAAGTCGTGCACGGCGGGGAATACGCCGAACAGGTACACGCCGGCCACCACCGAAGCGACCATCGCCCACACCAGGAACGACACCATGCTCGGCGCCGGATCATCCTGCGCGGCGAAGAATGCGGCGGTCACCGCGGCCATCATCGCGCCGTTGCCGCCGCCTTCCCAGCCCAGTGCGATCCACAGCACGCAGTAGCTCATCAGCGCCACGCCGGCACTGAGCGCGGAGAACAGCGCCATGCCGTAGTCGACGTGCTTGTCAGCGGCCACCCGTTCGGTGCGGATGCGGTAGTGCGCGCGGTCCAGCGGTGCGGTGCCATGATCGATCGCATGCTGCAGCGTGCGGCAGTCCTGCCACAGGTCCACCAGTTCCTCCAGGCGCAGCAGCAGGCTGGCCAGCTGCAGGTGCTGCAGATCGCGGTCCACCTGCGGTTTCAGCGCACTGATGCGCGCGCGCAGGCGGGCGTACTCGCTGGCGCTGGTCGGCCCGTCCAGCCAGTCGTGGAGGTCGTCGATCAGTTCCGGCAGGCCCTCCGGCAGCGCCTGGCCATCGCTGCGCAGCGCACTCAACCGATCGGCGATCGACGACAGCACCGGCAACAGCAGCAGCATGCGCTCACGCAGGCGCTCCATCGACACCGCCGAACCGGCATGGCGCGGATCATCGCGGCGCAGGAATTCAATCAACGCCTCGAACTGCACCAGGTCGGCGGCCAACCGGTTGCGTGGCGCGTGCGCGCGGCCGCGTTCAAGAATCTGCCGGCACCACTGCGCGGCGTCCTCCATCCAGGTGCCGATGCGTGCACGCAGCATCGGCCGCACCGAGGCCGGGAACAGCAGCGAAGCAAACAGCACTGCCACCACCGTGCCGAGGATGATCTCCTCGCTGCGCGCCACCACGGTGTCGAAGATGGTCTCCGGCGAGGTCACTGCCGGGAAGCCGATGAAGGCGGTGGTGTAGCCGGCCAGCAGGAACGCGTAGCCGCGCGGACCGCGGTTGAGCAGCGCCATGAACAGGCAGCCGGCCAGCCAGATCGACATCGCCGCGCTCAGCACCAGCGGAGTCTCCACCAGCGCCGGCAGTACCAGCAGGGTGGCCAGGCCGGCCACCAGCGTGCCGACAATGCGGTACACGCCCTTGGCCCGGGTGGGGCCCAGCAGCGGCTGGCTGACGATGTACACCGTGCCCATCGCCCAGTACGGGCGCGACAGGTTGCCGGCCATGGCGATGTACAGCGCGGCCACCGCGGCCAGGTAGGTCTTGATCGAGAACAGCCAGGCCTGGCGGTCGGTCAGCGCGTTCATGGCTTACTTCGCGGCGGTCGTGGTGGCGGCCGGGGTGGCACTGGCCTGCCAACCGCCACCCAGCACCAGGAACAGGTGGATCTGGTCGCGCGACACCTGCGCTTCGGCCGCGGCCAGGGTGGCATCGCTGGTGGCCAGGCTGCGGTCGGCATCCAGGCTGGACAGGTACGGCGTGCGGCCGCCCTGGTACAGCCGGCGGTTCTGTTCGGCGGCCAATGCAGCCTGTTCCTGCGCGGTGCGCAGCGACTGCAGCCGGCGCAGGTCCTGCGCGTAGCGGTCCAGCGCCGTCTGGGTTTCGCGCAGCGCCTGCAGCACGGTGTGGTCGAACTCGGCCAGCGCCGCATCGGCACCGGCTTCGGCGGCGTGGATGCGGGCGTGGGTGCCGGACGACGGCAGCGTCCACGAGATCAGCGGGCCGATCGACCACTGCTGGGTCATCGGCGTGCCGAAGTCCTCCAGCAGGCCGGCGGCACCGAGTGAGGCACCGAGGCGGATATCCGGGTACAGCTCGGCGGTGGCCACGCCAATGCGTGCAGTGGCCGAGGCCAGCTTGCGCTCGGCCTGGCGCACGTCCGGGCGACGCTGCAGCAGCGCACGACCATCGCCCACCGGCAACGGCTGCGCCAGGGCGGGGGCGTGCGCGCAGTCGATCACGCCGGCCGGCAGCTGGCCCGGGGTCTGCCCGAGCAGCGCGGCCAGCGAATAGGCGGCCGCCGAACGCTGCGCATGCAGCGGCGGCAGTGCAGCTTCCAGCACCGCCACCTGGGCATTGGCGCGGGCCAGCTCCGGCGGCGTGCCACGACCGGCATCGATCAAGCGCTGGGTGACCGAACGGCTGCGCTGCTGCAGTTGCAGCGAATGCTCGGCCACATGCAGCTCGTGGTTGGCATGGCAGATTTCCAGGTAGCTGTCGGCCACCTGCGCAACCACGCTGACCTGGGCCAGGTCGCGTGCGGCGGCCACCGACTGTTCGTCGGCGCGCGCCGCTTCGGCGCCGCGCTTGAGCTTGCCGAACAGGTCGAACTGGTAGCTGACCGCGAACTTGCCGTCGGCCAGGTTGATCACCGGCAGCTCGTGTTCCTGCAGGAACGATTCGGCCGACAGCTGCGCGCGGCTGACGCCGGCCTCGGCCTCGTACTCGAAGCCACCGGCGTCCAGCGCCTGCTCGTATACGGCGGCGGCACGGCGCAGATGCGCATCGGCGGCCTTAAGTTCCACGTTGTCGCGCAGCGCCTGGGTGATCAGCCCGTCCAGCACCGGGTCGTTGTACAGCGACCACCAGCGGTCGGGCAGCGCCTGGTTGGCGGCCACCTGCGGGTTCTGGGTGTCAATGAAGGCCGCATTGGCCTGCGGGCGCTTGAACGCCGAGTCTTCCGGCAGGGCGTAGTCAGGACCGACGGTCCTGCACGCGGCCAGGCTGGCCAGCGCGACGATCAGGCCGAGACGGGGCAGGGTGGTGTTCACAGGCCCGCCTGTGTCGGCGCGGTGCCGGCCTTGTCTGCGTGCTTCGTGCTGCTGGTCTGGACGGTCACCGTGGCGGTGCGGCCGGCGATCAGTTCCACGCCCTTGGGCACCTCGTCGATGCTGATGCGCACCGGGATACGCTGCGCCAGCCGCACCCAGTCGAAGGCCGGGGTCACGTTCGGCAGCAGGCTGCTGCCGTTGCTGCGGTAGCGGTCCTCGATGCCGGCAGCGATGCTCTCGACATGGCCGCGCAGCGGCACGGATTCGCCCATCAGGCGGATGTCGACGCTCTGCCCCGGCGCCACGCCGCGCAGGCGGGTTTCCTCGAAGTAGCCATCGATGCGGAACGAACCGGTATCCAGCAGCGCCAGTACCGGCTTGCCGGCCACCACGTAGTCGCCCACGCGCAGGGTGCGGTCGTTGACCCGGCCATCGGCCGGTGCGCGCACCTCGGTGCGGCCCAGGTTGAGTTCGGCCAGGTCGACTGCGGCCTGTGCGGTGGCCAGCGCGGCCTGTGCAGCCTGCAGCTTGGCGCGGCGCACTTCGGCGTCCTCGGCGGCGACCAGGTCCTGCAGGCTGCGGTCGCGGCCGATCTCGCGGCGCAGCTGCGCCACCGAGGCCTGGCGCTCGGCCAGGCTGGCCTTGGCCTGCTCCAGTGCGATGCGGTAGCGCGCGCGGTCGACCACGAACAACAGGTCGCCCTTCTTCACTGCCTGGTTGTCGGCCACGTCCACCGTTTCCACCAGCCCGGACACATCCGGCGCCATCTGCACCACGTCGGCGCCGACATGGGCGTCGCGGGTCCACGGCTCATCCATGTAATAGACCCACAGCTGGCGCAGCACCAGCAGGGCCACGATCACGGCTGCGCTGGTGAGCAGCACCGGCAGGGTCTTCTTCACGATCTTGTTCACGATTGCATCCAACGCAGGAGGTGGAACAGCAGGCCAAGCACGATCCCGTACAGCGCCAGGTTGAACAGCGCCGGGTGCCATACATGGCGGTAGGCGCCGGCACGCTGCAGCAGCGCGTGCAGGCCGCTGTTGACCAGATAGGCCAACACCATCAACCCGAGCAGGGTCGGGACGAACACTCCGTGGAGACTGAATTCACCGGGCATCGGTAGGGGCGGGGGCGAGGTGGGGGAGGGGAGGGACAACGAAACAACAGCAACGGGCAAAAGCCGCTGGCGTGTGCACGGCAGCGGCGGTGTTCGGGGGCAGCGGTCTTACGTAATGCGGTCGGCGGCCTCGGCCAGCAGGCGCCATGCCTTCAGCACGGCGTGCAGTTCATCCATGGAAAGCTCGCCGAATACGTCCTGGCGCAGGCCGATCAACTGGTCTTCCAGCTCGCTGACCAGAGCCTGGCCGGCGTCGGTCAGCCACAGCAGGTTGGCACGGCGGTCGCTGGCGTCGCTCTCGCGGCGGACCAGGTCGCTGGCGCACAGCTTGTCCAGCAGGCGCACCAGCGAAGGCCCCTCCATGCCCAGCTGCTGGGCCAGCGCCACCTGGCGGATGCCACCGCCGGAGCGGCCGATCATCAGCAGCGGCATGGTGCAGGCGGTGGAGATGCCGTAGCTGCCCAGGCGGCTGTCGGCCAGGCGCTGCCACTGCCGCCCTGCGTACAGCAGGCCGGAGCTGAGCTGCATCTGCAGCACGGTGCGCTCGTCGAGGGGTCGGTCCATAAGAGATAGATAGGATACTACTAATTTCATTCCTATCAATAGGTTTTTATGAATGGGCGGGGGTGTAGTGAGGAAAAGCGTTGCGCCACGTTGCTACGGTGGGGCAGCGGGGGCCGGACGGGGCAGGACACGCCGTAAACCCGTCCCTGGGGGCTCGGCCGCGGCATCCATGCCGCGGACGGTCCTGCCCCGCCCGGCCCCCGCCACCCTCCCATTACCCCGCGGGCGCGGTGGGTTGGCTCTTTAAAGGCAGGAGCAGAAGCCAAAGCTGTGCGGACCAGCGGTCCGCGCCCACCACAGCAGTCGCGCAGTCGCGCGCGGTGCTTCCGAAGCCATGAACCCCCGCTTTTGACCCCGCTTTCGGGCGGTCCGGCCGCGCCCGCAGGAAACTGTCAGGGATGGGGAAGGGCGGCAGGGCAGGACCGTGAGGCGCATGGATGCGCCGACCGAGCCCCCATGGATGGGTTCACGGCGTGTCCTGCCCTGCCGCCCTTCCCCATCCAAACCCGTAACAGGCAGGCGCCACCAGACACCCGATGAACCGTCCCAACAGGACGACCCACCCCCCGGTCGGGTACGATGCTCGCCCCCCGTTCGGGACGCTGTACGCAATGAGCAAGAACAACGAAAAGGCCGCCCCGCAGGGCGACGTGACCCAGGACCAGGCCGAGGATGCCGTGCGCACCCTGCTGCGCTGGGCCGGTGAGGACCCGTCCCGTGAAGGCCTGCTGGATACCCCCCGCCGCGTCGCCGAAGCCTATGGCGACTGGTTCAGCGGTTACCGCGACGACCCGCGCGCCTACATGGAGCGGACCTTCGAGGAAGTGGCCGGCTATGACGAACTGATCGTCCTGCGTGACATCGAGTACGAAAGCCACTGCGAACACCACATGGCGCCGATCATCGGCCGCGTGCACGTCGGCTACCTGCCGGCCGGCAAGGTGGTGGGCATCAGCAAGCTGGCCCGCGTCGTCGAAGCCTATGCCCGCCGTTTCCAGGTGCAGGAAAAGATGACCGCGCAGATCGCGCAGTGCATCCAGGACGTGCTGCAGCCGATCGGTGTCGGCGTGGTCGTCGAAGGCGCCCATGAATGCATGACCACCCGCGGCATCCACAAGCGCGGCGTCAGCATGGTCACCTCCAAGATGCTGGGCAGCTTCCGCGACGACGCGCGTACCCGCGCCGAGTTCCTGCGCTTCATCGAAGTGGGCGGCAAGCGCTGAGCCGCTTGCCCGTACCCTGCCGGCCCCGTGCGGCCGGCATGGCCATGGCTGCCCGCGCGGCAGCCGTGCGCCGCTGCTCGTCCCCGCCAGCCCTCATGACTCCTTTCGCTGCATGAAGCATCGCGAACGCATTTCCCGTTACCGCCATCTGCGCGAACAGCCGCAGTGGAAGCTGCTTGCGGCCGACCACGCCCCGGAAATCATCGGCCTGCTGCAGGGGTTGCTGATGGACGGCGAGCGCACGCTGTCGTCGTCGGTGCTCAACGAGCGCCTGCAACGTGCGCTGGACCAGCTCAACGGCGACGAACTGTCGCGCGACCTGCCGCGTACCGCACAGGCCTACATCGCGCACTGGCTGGCCCAGGGCTGGCTGGAACGGCGCCTGCCCGAGGGTGCCGACCAGGAGCAGTACGAGCTGTCCACCGCCGCACTGCAGGCGATCCGCTTCGCCGACGGCCTCGAGCAGGCCCGCGTGGCCGCCACCGAAAGCCGCCTGGCGCTGGTCATCGAACAGCTCTCGCAGCTGGCGGCGCAGACCGAATCGGATCCGGATGCACGCCTGTCCGCGCTGCGCGACGAGCGTGACCGCATCGACGCCGAGATCGCCCGCGTCGGTGCCGGCCGCGTGATCGCGCTGGATGGCAAGCGCGCGCTGGAACGTGCGCGCCAGATCATCGGCCTGGCCGACGAACTGACCGAAGACTTCCGCCGCGTGCGCGACGACTTCGAGCAGCTCAACCGCGATTTCCGCGAACGCATCATCGATGACGAGGGCGAGCGTGGCGACGTGCTGTCGCAGCTGTTCGAGGGCGTGGACGTGATCGGCGAGAGCGATGCCGGGCGCAGTTTCCAGGCCTTCTGGCGCCTGCTCAACGACGCCGAACAGAGCGCCCAGCTCGATGCCGCGCTGGAAGCAGTGCTGGCACGTGGCTTTGCGCGCCGCCTGGACCGCAACGAACGCAACTTCCTGCGCGGCTTCACCAGCACCATGCTCGAGCGTGGCGGCCAGGTGCACGACGTGCTGCAGAACTTCGCGCGCAGCCTGCGCGGTTTCGTGCAGAGCCGTGGCTACCTGGAACAGCGCCGCCTCAATCAGTTGTTGAAGCAGGCGCAGTCCGAAGCGCTGGCGTTGCGCGATGAGTTCCCCGCACAGCGCGGCATCGGCCGCGACCTGCAGCTGACCACCAGCCGCCTGCGCTCGTGGTCGCAGTGGAAGCTGCACGATCCGCGCAGTGCCCAGGTCGATGGCAACGTCGAATACAACGACGCCGCTGCGATCAGCCTGGAGAGCGTGGGTGATCTGGTGGCATCGTCCGAAATCGACTTCCGTACCCTGCGCCGTGACCTGCACGACCTGCTCGATGCACAGCCGCGGCTCAGCATCGCCCAGGCCTTGTCGCAGCGCGAAGCGCCGCAGGGCCTGGGCAGTGTCATTGGCTACCTGTCGCTGGGCACGCGCTTCGGCAACGTGGTCGCCGGCGAGCAGGAGCTCGCGCAATGGCGTGGTGGCGACGGCCAGGTCCGTCGCGCCCGCATCCCGCTGGTTTGGTTCACCCAGGAGAGACGCCATGAGCTGGCATGAAGATCCGATCGACGCACCGCAGGCCGACGTGGCGGAAGACGCCTACGAGGCCGAGCCGGTGGCGACCGTGGCGCAGCCCCGCCGTGGCAACGACGTGTACTACCTGGGCGACACCGGGCGCCTGCCGCTGGATGCGCGCCGCGCGCTGTGCCAGCTGCTGATCGGCCCCAGCATCGACCAGCTGCGCCACGCCAAGCTGTGGCCGGCGCTGATCCGCAGCGAAGCCGCCATCCGCTCCGCGCTGGCCGATCTGTTCCTGGAACTGGTGCTGGACCGCGACAGCGGCGTGGCCTTCACCCGCCAGGCCGACACCGAAGACGTTGATGCACCGGTACTGCTGCGCACCTCGCCGCTGACCTTCATCGACTCGGTGCTGCTGCTGTACCTGCGCCAGCAGCTGGCCGAGGCCGATGCGCGCGGCAACCGCGCGGTGGTCGCCGACGCCGAGATGGCCGAAGCGCTGGCCATCTACGAGAAGAACCTGTCCACCGACCGCGCCGGCTTCAACCGCCGCGTCGCTTCGGCGGTGCAGAAGATGAAGGACAACCACATCCTGACCCGCCTCAGCGGCCAGGAAGACCGCCACGAAGTCTCGCCGGCGCTGAAGCTGCTGTTCTCCGCCGAAGACGTGTCCCAGCTTTCGGCGGTCTACCGCCAGCTGCGCGAAACCCCGGCCGCCGAGGCCTGAGAGACCCGACCATCGCATGGCTATCTCCAAGCACACTCCCGCCCTGTTCAACGAAGGCCTGCCGGACCCGCGCCTGCAGCAGTTCCGCATGCGCCGCCTGCAGGTGCACAACTGGGGCACCTTCAACGGTTTGACCGAAGTACCGATCGCCGAGCGCGGCTTCCTGTTCGTCGGCCGTTCCGGCTCGGGCAAGTCGACCCTGCTCGATGCCATGTCCGCGCTGCTGACGCCGCCGGCCATCGTCGACTTCAACGCCGCCGCGCGTGAAGCCGAGCGCAGCGGCCGCGACCGCAACCTGGTGTCCTACGTGCGTGGCGCGTGGGCCGACCAGCAGGACAGCGGCACCGGCGAAATCGCCACCCAGTACCTGCGCAAGGGCGCGACCTGGACCGCGCTGGTGCTGGAATACCGCGCCGGCGACGGCCGCGTGGTCAGCCTGGTGCGCCTGCTGTGGATCTCCGGCAACGGCACCTCGGCCGGCGACGTGCGCAAGCACTACATGATTGCCGAGCGTCCGTTCGACATCGCCAAGGATCTCGGCGGTTTCGACCTGGACCTGCGCAAGCTCAAGCAGAAGCTGTCCGACCTGCACCATTTCGACACCTTCTCCGGCTATGCCGAGCGCTTCCGCGACCTGCTCGGCATCGACAACGAGATGGCACTGCGCCTGCTGCACAAGACGCAGTCGGCGAAGAACCTGGGCGACCTCAACGTCTTCCTGCGCGACTTCATGCTCGACACGCCGAAGACCTTCGACGCCGCCGAGCGCCTGGTCAGCGACTTTGCCGAGCTCGATGGCGCGCATCAGGCGGTGGTCACCGCCCGCCGCCAGGTGGAAACCCTGCTGCCGGCGCGCGCCTACTACAACGATCTGAAGGAAATGCACCGCCAGCGCGGCGACGACGAAGCGCTGAAGCTTGGCGTCGACAGCTTCCGCGAAAGCCGCCGCCAGGCGCTGATCGAAGCGCGCCTGCGCGAGATGGATGTGCGTGACCGTGGCCTGCTGGGCGAGGAAGCCCAGCGCCGCGCCGCACTCGACAACCACACCGAGCGCCTGGCCGAACTGGAACTGCAGCGCCGCCAGCAGGGCGGTGAGCGCATCGAGGAACTGGAACGCGAGCAGGGCCGTGCCGAAGCCGAGCGTGACCGCCGCCAGGCCAAGCGTGACCAGGCCCAGGAAGCTGCTCAGCAATTGCAGGCCGAACTGCCCGGCGATGCCCACGGTTTCGCAGAGCTGGTCGAGCGTGCGCAGAACGAACTGCAGGACCGCCAGCGTGCCTCGGCGGCACTGGATGATGCGATCAGCGATCGCCTCGGTGGCAAGCGCGATGACGAGCGCCGCTTCGGCGAAGTGCGCAGCGAGCTGGAGGCGATGCAGCGCACGCCGTCCAACATCCCGGCGCCGATGCAGAAGCTGCGCGCGCGCCTGGCCGAGGAAACCGGCATTGCCGAAGCGGCGCTGCCGTTCGTCGGCGAGCTGATTCAGGTCCGCTCGGAAGAGCAGGGCTGGCAGGGCGCCATCGAGCGCGTGCTGGGCGGCTTCGCGCTGTCGCTGCTGGTCGATGACAAGCACTACAACGACGTCGCCGAGTGGGTGAACCGTACCCACCTGGGCATGCGCTTCACCTACTACCGCGTGCGCCGCAACGATGATGCGTTTGCCCGAGAGCCGTCGGCGAAGTCGCTGCTGCACAAGCTGGAACTGCGCGAGCACGTGTTCGAAAGCTGGCTGCGCCGCGAGCTGGGCAAGCGCTTCGACTACGAATGCGTGGACGCCAAGCAGCTGCGCAACGTCGACCGCGGCATCACCCGCGAAGGCCAGGTCAAGCATCCGGGCGATCGTTTCGAGAAGGACGATCGCAGCGCCGTCGGCGATCGCCGCCGCTGGATCCTCGGCTTCAACAACCACGACAAGGTGGGTGCCTTCGAGCGTGAAGCGCAGGAACTGGCCAAGCGCATCGCCAGCTGCGAAACCGATATCGCGCGCCTGCGCGGCCAGCGTGACCGCGACAACGAGCGTCGCCTGGCCTGCCACGAACTGGTCAGCATCAGCTGGAACGAGATCGACATCGCCGCCCCGCAGCAGCGCCTGAGCGATATCGAGGCCACCCTGCGCGACCTGCGCGAAGGCAACGCCGACCTCGCCAAGCTGGCCAAGCAGATCGACGCCGTGCGCGCCGACATCGAGCAGTCCCGCCGTACCTATGAAGACGTCCGCGTCGAGCGTGGCCAGCTGGTAAAGGAACGTGACCGCCTCGACCGCGCGCGCCAGCAGAGCCGTGCACTGGTGCTGCCGAGCCTGGCTCAGGAGCAGGAGGCCGGCCTGGCCGAGCGCCTGCAGGAGCAGGGCCCGCTCAGCCTGGAAACGCTGGAAGCGCACATGCGCCAGGTCAGCAATGCGCTGAATGAACAGTTGTCGTCGTCGCAGCAGGACCTGAACCGCATCGAGAACCAGCTGATCGGCTGCTTCCGTCGCTTCATCCAGCAGTGGCCGGAGGAGTCGGGTGACTTCACCGTGTCGGTGGCCTCGGCCGAGGATTTCCTCGCCCGTCTCGAACGGCTGGAGCGTGATGGACTTCCGCAGCACGAAGAACGCTTCTTCGACCTGCTGCAGAACCAGAGCAAGAACAACCTGCTGGCCCTGCAGCGGCACAGTGCAGAGGCCCGCAAGTCGATCGGCCAGCGCCTGGACGAAGTGAATGCCAGCCTGGAACAGGTGCCGTTCAACCGCGGCACGCTGCTGACCATCGAGCTGAGCGACCGCCGCCTGCCGGAAGTCGGCGAGTTCCACCTGCAGCTGCGCGAAGTGCTGTCGCAACAGCAGACCGAGCAGCGCGAGCTGGCCGAATCGCAGTTCACCGTGCTGCGCCAGCTGGTCAACCGCCTGGGCTCGCAGGAAGGCGAGGACAAGCGCTGGCGCGAGCTGGTGCTGGACGTGCGCATGCACGTGGAGTTCATCGGCGTCGAACTGGATGCGGAAACGCGCCAGCAGGTCGAGATCTACCGCAGCGGCGCCGGCAAGTCCGGTGGCCAGCGCCAGAAACTGGCCACCACCTGCCTGGCCGCAGCACTGCGCTACCAGCTCGGCGGCGCCGACAGCCAGCTGCCGAGCTACGCCGCGGTGGTGCTCGACGAGGCCTTCGACAAGGCCGACAACGAGTTCACCGCACTGGCGATGAACATCTTCGACAATTTCGGCTTCCAGATGGTGGTGGCCACCCCGCTGAAGTCGGTGATGACGCTGGAACCGTTCATCGGTGGCGCCTGCTTCGTCGAGATCAGCGGTCGCCACGACTCCGGCGTGTTGCTGATCGAGTACGACGAAGAAGGCAAGCGGCTGAAGCTGCCGGAGCGCAGCCGCCAGCAGGCCAACGAACCGGAAGAAGCCGAGGCCTGACCCGGCCGATTGAATGGGAATGCCGGCCAGCGGCCGGCACTACCGGGTCATGAACCCGCCCATGGTAGTGCCGGCCGCTGGCCGGCAACCGCATTCACGCACCGCGGAACGTATCCCACGCCATCCGTGCGATCAGCACCACCACCAACCCCACGAACAGCTTGCGGATGAACGGCGTGCCGCCCTTCAGCGCCAATCGCGTGCCGACCACCGAGCCGATGATGTTGGCCGCCGCCATCGGCAGCGCGAACAGCCACAGGATGTTGCCGGTGGGCACGAAGAACGAGATTGCCGCCACATTGGTCGCCAGGTTCACCACCTTCGACGCGGCGGATGCACGCAGGAAATCCAGCCCGAAGAAGCGCACGAACAGGAAGATCAGGAAACTGCCGGTGCCCGGCCCGAAGAATCCATCGTAGAAACCGATCGCCGCACCGATCGCCAGCGCGATCACCAGCTCGCGGCGTCCGATCTCCTGCGGCCGGTGCAGCGCGCCGAAGTCCTTCTTCCACAGTGTGTAGGCCAGCATCGCGATCAGCAGCACCAGCACCAGCGGGCGCACCGCATCCTTGGGCAGCAGGCTCACCGCCGTGGCCCCGGCGAACGAGAAGATGAAGGCGGTACCGGCCGCGAACAGCACCGGCTTCCACGGGAAGCGCACGTTGCGCGCATAGCGCCAGGCCGCCGCACCGGTGCCGAACATCGAACTGAATTTGTTGGTACCGAACAGCATTGCCGGCGTCTGCTGCGGCAGCACCGTGAACAGGCCGGGCAGCTGCACCAGGCCACCGCCACCGACGGCGGCATCCACCAGGCCGGCGATGAAGGCGATCACCACCAGCCACCACAACTCAGGGGGAACCAGTTCCAGCACGGCGGTCATTCAAGGTGGGGGCGCGACAGCATACGCCTGTCCTGCTGCAACTGACCTGTGCCGCGCGTGGATCAATCCGTGCAACCCGGCGACAATGACGGCATGAGCCGACAACCCGCCGATCCCTGTCCCTGTGGCCTGGCCGCCGACTACGCCGCCTGCTGTGGACGCTTCCATGCCGGCGAAGCCGCACCGGACGCCGAGCGCCTGATGCGTTCGCGCTACAGCGCGTACGTGCGTGGCCTTGCCGATTACCTGCGCCAGACCTGGCACCCGGATACCCGCCCGGCCGAGCTGGTGCTGGAGGAGGCGCCGGGCCAGCGCACGCATTGGCTGGGCCTGACCGTGCACGAGCACACGCCCACCGGTGCGGACAGCGCCGAGGTGCGCTTCACCGCGCGCTACCGCATCGGCGGCGGCAGTGCGGTGAAAATGACCGAGCACAGCCGCTTCCTGCGCATCGACGGCCGCTGGTACTACCTCGACGCGGTCTGAGCCTCAGCCGCCGCGCACGGCCAGCACGCGCTGGCCGGCGTGCGCGCGGACCTGGTTGCGGCCGCCGTCCTTGGCCCTGTACAGCGCCTGGTCGGCCGCCTTGATCACCGCTGCCGGCCGTGGATCCTCACGGCTGTCGGCCAGGCCGATACTCACTGTCACCTGCACCACCTGGCCGTTGCCGCCGCGTCCGCGCTGCTGGCGGCCGGCTTCGTCATCACGGCTGCGGGTGCTGCGGTCGCGCAGCTGCATGCGGGTGGCCTCGATGCTCTGCCGCAATGCTTCCACGGCATCGACACAGGCCGCCGCCGGACGGTCCAGGAACACCACGACGAACTCCTCGCCGCCATAGCGGAACGCGCGGCCACCGTCGCTGACCCGCGACAGCCGCGAGGCCACCAGGCGCAGCACATCGTCACCGGTATCGTGGCCATGGGTGTCGTTGAAGGACTTGAAGTGATCCACGTCCACCATTGCGATGCTGTAGGTGCCGCGTGCCCGCTGCACGGTCTCGTTGAACGCGCGGCGCCCCGGCAGGCCGGTCAGTTCATCGCGGAAGGCCATGTGGAAGGACTCCTGCAGCATCGCACCCAGCATCAGCAGCAGGGCAGCACTGCTCAGTGCCGGCAACAGCACCGGTTGCAGGAAGATCCGCGGCAGCATCCACCACAGGCACAGTAGGGCCAGCAGCATCGCGGTGTGCAATGGCCGCGGATGCCGCCACGCCTGCCAGCCCAACGCAGCGGTGGCCAGCAGGAACAGCAGGGCCGGCACCTGCGCCAGCGCGTTCCAGTGGGCGGGAATCCAGCGCCAGTGACGGTCCGACAACAGGTCGTGCATGCCGCTGGGCTGCTGTGCTGCCAGCAGCAGGAAGACGGCAAGCGCCAGGCCGCAGGCCACGCCGCGCAGCAGCAGGTCCTGGCGACGTCGCCCGCGTTCCGGCCACAATGCCAGGCCCGCCAACAGCAGCGGCAACCAGGCCGAGATGGCATGGAAGCGCAGCGGGGTCAGGGCGGTCACATGGCCACTGCGCAGGTAGCCACCCACATCCTGGTGCAGCAGCGCGAACACCACCGCCACCAGCAGCAACAGGCACAGCGCACGCACCTGGTGGTAGAGCAGGGCCAGCCCGGCGCCGAGGCTGGCCAGCAGCCACGGCAGGATGCGCTGGGCGGGGCTGGCAACGTCTTCGTTGCCCAGCGCCGTCCACAGCAGCAGTGCGACCAGCACGGCGGGCAGCACGAACAGGTAATGCGCAGGCTGGCGGAGCGGATGCAGGGGCAAGCAGGAATTCCAGCGCGGTGACGACGCGGCCGCAGCACTGCCGTTAGCGGCGTTCGGGCCCGCTTCTTGAATGCGGGCGGGTCACCCATGTGAACAAAGTGACGCCGAACCATGACGTCGCACTCACCGGCCTGCGCCGATGCTGCCTGCATGGACAGCGTACCTGCCGCCGTCGCTGCCCCGCAGCACGATCTCGCCCACCAGTTCGCGCGGGTGCGGGCCCGCAGCCTGCAGTTGGCCGCGCCGCTCAGCGCCGAGGACGCCATGCTGCAGAGCATGGCCGATGCCAGCCCGAGCAAATGGCACCTGGCCCACACCACCTGGTTCTTCGAGCGCTTCGTGCTGGCAGGCCTTGCCGCCGCACCGGCGCACGATCCTGGCTGGGACTACCTGTTCAACAGCTACTACAAGAGCATCGGCCCGGCCCACGCGCGGCCACAGCGTGGGCTGCTGTCGCGCCCTTCGCTGCAGCAGGTACGCGATTACCGCCAGCAGGTGGATGCGCAGGTGCAGTCACGCCTTGCTGCCGGCGACCTCGACCCACAGGCGCTGCAGCACCTGCAGCTGGGCCTGCAGCACGAGCAGCAGCACCAGGAGCTGCTGCTCACCGACATCAAGCATGCGTTCTGGTGCAATCCGCTGCAGCCGGCCTACCGGCAGGACCTGCACGCCATCACCAGCATCGCCACTGCGCAGGGCTGGATCGAATCGCCCGAACGCATCGTTACCGTCGGTGCCGCGGCGTGGCCGCAGCACGCCGCCTTCGCCTACGACAACGAATCGCCGCCGCACCGCGTGCTGCTGCCCGCCCATGCCCTGGCCGAGCGCCCGCTCAGCAACGCCGAGTACCTGGCCTTCATCGAGGCCGGCGGCTATCGCGAGCCGCGCTGGTGGCTCAGCGAAGGCTGGGCGCTGCGCGAAGCAGAGGACTGGCAGCACCCGCTGTACTGGGACGACGCCCTGCAGCGCGAATACACCCTGGGCGGTTGGCGCGAACTGGACCTGCACGCGCCGGTCTGCCACCTCAGTTATTACGAGGCCGACGCCTGTGCCCGCTGGGCCGGTGCACGCCTGCCCAGCGAGTTCGAATGGGAAGCCGCTGCCGCCTCGCAACCGCTATGCGGCCATTTCGCCGATGACGATGGCCTGCACCCGCAGGCCGGGCAGGGCAATGGCCTGCGCCAGATGTTCGGCGATGTATGGGAGTGGACCCAGAGCGCCTATGGGGCCTATCCGGGCTTCCGCCCGTTCGCCGGCAACCTGGGCGAATACAACGGCAAGTTCATGTGCGGGCAGTGGGTGCTGCGCGGCGGCAGCTGCGCCACTCCGCGCGGACATGTGCGTGCCAGCTACCGCAATTTCTTCATGCCGCCGGCGCGCTGGCAGTTCTCCGGGCTGCGCCTGGCCAGGGACCTCACATGAGTACGGTGGATGACGCGCTGCAGGCGCTGACCGATCTCACCCCGGGGCGCCAGCAGATCCTGGCCGATGTGGTGGCCGGTCTGTCGCGCCCGTCGCGGCAGTTGCCCTCCAAGTACTTCTACGATGCCCGCGGCTCGCGCCTGTTCGAGCAGATCACCCAGACCCCCGAGTATTACCCCACCCGAACCGAGCTGGCCCTGCTGAAGCGCGTGCTGCCGGATATCGCCCGTACCGTCGGCCCTCGCCTGCACGTGGTGGAACTCGGCAGCGGCAGTGGCCGCAAGACCGCGCTGCTGCTGGCCGCATTGCACGACCCGGTGGCCTACACGCCGATCGAGATCTCGCGTGCCGCACTGCTGTCCAGCATCGATCACCTGGCACCGGCGCTGCCCGAGGTCGAGATGCTGCCGGTCTGCGCCGACTTCACCCGTCCCGTGGCCGTGCCCATGCCCGAGCGCGAACCGGCACGACGCCTGCTGTTCTTCCCCGGTTCCACGCTGGGCAACTTCGAAGGCGAGGACGCCATCGCGCTGTTGCGCGCGATGCGCCAGACCATGGGCGGTGAGGGCCTGGCCCTGGTCGGCATCGACCTGCACAAGGACCCGGCGCTGATCGAGGCAGCCTACAACGACGCGCAGGGCGTCACCGCTGCCTTCACCCTCAACCTGCTGGCCCGGCTCAACCGCGAGATCGGCAGTGACTTCGATCTCGACGGATTCCGTCATCGTGCGTGCTACAGCACCGCCCGGCTGCGTATTGAAACCGACCTGGTCAGCCGCTGGGCGCAGGATGTCCATCTCGATGGCCGGACCTTCCACTTCGCCGCCGATGAGCCGATCCGCGTGGAATACAGTCACAAGTACACCGATGACAGCTTTGAAGCGCTGCTGCAGCAGGCTGGGCTGCAGGTCACGCAGCGCTGGGATGCCGACCGTCCTGCCTACGGCCTGCGCCTGCTGCGTGCGGTCCAGCCCGCCGGTGGTCCGGGTGCCCTTCAGGTTCGGCGGCATCGGTACCCCTAAGATGGCCCTGCAACGGCAACACGGAGGACGCCATGCCCATTCTCACCACGCTCGGCCTGGCAGCCGCCCTGGTTTCGGCCCCCACGCCTGCGGCAGCGGATGCCAGTGCCGATCCAGCCTTCAGCCGCTGCCTGGCGAACCTGCAGGCCACCGCCGCCAGCCAGGGCATCCGTGCCGAGCGCTTCACTGAGATCACCGCCGGCCTCACGCCCGACCCGAGCGTGCTCGACCTGCTCGATGCGCAGCCCGAATTCACCACGCCGATCTGGGACTACCTGGCCGCGCTGGTCGATCGCCAGCGCGTGGATGATGGCCGCGCGATGCTGCAGCAGCATCGTGACCTGCTCGATCGGGTGTCTGCACAGTACGGCGTCGATCCGGCCACCATCGTCGCGGTCTGGGGCGTGGAGAGCGACTACGGCCGCGTGTTCGGCAAGCGCCCGCTGCTGCAGTCGCTGGCCACGCTGTCCTGCGCCGGCCGCCGCCAGGCCTTCTTCCGCGGTGAACTGCTGGCCCTGCTCACGCTGATCGACCGTGGAGACCTGCAGGCACAGGGCCTCACCGGGTCCTGGGCAGGCGCCTTCGGGCATACGCAGTTCATGCCCAGCACCTATGCACGCATCGCCGTGGATGGTGATGGCGATGGTCGCCGCGACCTGGTCGGCAGCATCCCCGATGCGCTGGCGTCCACCGCCAACTACCTCAAGCGCGCCGGTTGGCGCAGTGGCGAGCCGTGGGGCATGGAGGTGCGTGTCCCCGCCGGTTTCAATGCCAGCCAGGCGGGGCGTACCCAGCGCCGCGCCCTGGCCGAGTGGCGCGCGCAGGGAGTGACTGCGCTGGATGGCAGTGCGCTGGCCCCGGCCAAGCTTCCCGCCGACGCGCGTGCCGCCCTGCTGCTGCCGGCCGGCAGCAAGGGCCCGGCGTTGCTGGTGTTCCGCAATTACGACGCGATCTACAGTTACAACGCGGCCGAGAGTTACGCACTGGCGATCGCCACGCTGGCCGACCAGCTACGCGGCGGCGCCGGATTGGCCACGGCCTGGCCCACCGACGATCCCGGAATCGGCCGCGATGAGCGCCGTCAGCTGCAGACCCTGCTGCTCGCCCGCGGCCACGATATCGGTAGCGCAGACGGCATGATCGGTACTGCCACGCGTCGCGCGATCCAGGCCGAACAGCAACGCCTTGGCTGGGCCAATGCCGATGGTCGCGCCGGGCAACGCATCCTGCGCGCGCTGCAGGAAGAGGCGGCTGCCGCGCCCAGTGCGCAGAAGGCCTTGCCGGCGGCACGTTGACCGCGACATCATCGCCGCGGTCTTCAAGGAGCGTCATCGCATGCAGTCGAATCCGGACATCAGCAACGGCCTGTATCACGGGCTTGAGGCCTGGCACGTGCGCACGCCCGTCGCCACGGCGGTCATCAGCGTGTTCGGCGGACAGCTGCTGTCGTTCATTCCGCAGGGACAACCGGATCTGTTGTGGTTGTCGCCCATGCGCGCCGAGCTGCCGACGCCGATCCGCGGTGGCGTGCCGGTGTGCTGGCCATGGTTCGGTCGCCAGGGCCAGGGCGCGGATGCTCCTGCACATGGCCTGGTGCGCACCGCACGCTGGGAACTGCTGCACGTGCACCAGGGCGATGACGGCGCAGTGGAGCTGCAGCTGGCCCCGTCACTGCCCGACCCACTCGGCCTGCGCCTGCAGATGGTGGTGCACGTCGGCCATCAGCTGCACCAGCAACTGATCACCGAGAACATCGGAACCGCCCCGGTGACGTTCACCCAGGCACTGCACAGCTACTTCAGGGTGGGTGATGCCAGCCGCGTGGACGTCGAGGGTGTCGACGGACTGCAGTACCTGGACAAGTACGAGGACTATTCCCACGCGCGGCAGCAGCAGGGGCCATGGTCGCTGCGCGACCCGCGCGATCCTGGCCGCAGCGACCGCATCTACACCGGGGCACAGGGCCACTATGTGCTGCGTGATCCCGTGCTGCAGCGGCAGATCGAGATCCACAGCGAAGGCAGCCAGACCCTGGTGGCCTGGAACCCGGGAGCCGAGGCCGCGGCGAAAATGTCGGATGTCGGCGAGGGCTGGCGCGACTATGTGTGTCTGGAAGTGGCCAATGCCGGTCCCGAGCAGATTACCCTTGAACCGGGCGCAAGCCACCGGATGGCACAGACCCTGGCCAGCGCACCGCTGCAGGCCACGACAGGACGTTGAGCGTGATGATGGAACCAGCAGAGGTAGGCAACATGCAGGATGCGCAGTGGTGGTATGCCAACAGCAGGCAGAGCGAAGGGCCGGTCGATCTTGCCGGGCTGCGCCGCCTGCAACAGGACGGGACGGTGACGGCGCGTACGCTGTTGTGGCGGGAGGGAATGCCGTCGTGGCGACCGCTGGCCGAGCTCGACCCTGCGGTGGCCGCAGCCGGGCCGGTCGCCCAACCGCCCGAGCCTGCAGGAGTCGCGACGACCGCCGCCGATCCATCCGATCCCTACCGCGCGCCCACGACGGCCGCCCTGCCCACGCCAGCCACAGGGCTGGAGGGTGACATGGCGCTGTATGCCGCCGTCGTCGGCGGCAACTTCCCGATCTATCGCCAGCGCTGGCGGCTGGATCAGGGCATCGCCACGGGCAGCGGTACCTGGCACTGGCCGGCGTTCCTGATCGGCTTGATCTGGATGATGTACCGCAGGATGTACCGGCTGGCGGCCATCTGGGCCGGCACCCTGGTGTTCTTCAGTATCGCCGAGGCTCTGTTGGGTGTGCCCGAAGGCATGTCCATGTTCATCAACTTCGTGCTCAACATCACCGCCGCGGTGTATGCCAACCGCTGGTATCTGTCGCACTGCCAGCGGGAGATCACCCGGGCACGTGTCGTTGCCGGCGACGATGCGGCACGCCTGCGCAGCGAACTGGTAGCCCGGGGTGGCACCAGCGTACCGGCGGCGGTCGGGGCCATCTTCTTCGTCCTGGTGATGATGTTCGTGGCGCAGGCGATGGCCGGCTGAGGGGCAGGCGATGATCGGCAACGCCGTTCGCCCGCAGTCTTGATCCTCGTGCTCAGGCCGGCGCGCGCGCCCGCAGTACCAGCAGGCACAGCGTGCCGGCCACCAGCCCCCAGAATGCCGACCCAATCCCGGCCAGGGATACGCCCGAGGCGGTGACCAGGAAGGTGACCAGTGCCGCCTCGCGGTCACGCTCCACCGCCAGTGCACTGGCCAGGCTGTTGCCGATGGTGCCGAACAGCGCGATACCGGCCACGCAGGCCACCAGTTCCTTGGGGAACGCCGCAAACAGTGCCGCCACCGTGGCGCCGAACAGGCCGATGACAATGTAGAAGGCGCCAGCAGCCATGGCAGCGGTGTAGCGTCGTGCCGGATCCTCATGCGCATCGCGGCCCATGCAGATCGCTGCCGTGATCGCCGCCAGGTTCAGCGCGTACGCACCGAACGGCGCCAGCAGGGTGTTGACCACGCCGATCCAGCCGATCAGCGGCGATACCGGGGCGTCGTAGCCGGACGCGCGCATCACCGCCACGCCGGGAATGTTCTGCGAGGCCATGGTGACCATGAACAAGGGCAGGGCGATGCCGGCCACGGCGGTCCACGACAAGGACGGGGTCACCCACTGCGGTACCGCCAGTTGCAGGTGCACCTGCTGTGCGTGCAGCAGGCCACGGCTGGCGGCGATCGCGATACCGACCAGCAGGGTGGCGATGACGGCGTAGCGCGGGAACAGGCGGCGCCCGGCCAGCCAGGTGGCGAACATCGCCAGTGCCAGCACCAGCTGGGTGTTCATGGCCACGAACACGTCCAGGCCGAAGCGCAGCAGCACGCCGGCCAGCATGCCCGCGGCCAGCGCCATCGGCACCCGCTGCATCAACCGGGCGAACAGGCCCGAGAAGCCCGCCAGCATGCCCAGCACGGCGGCGAGCAGGAAGGCGCCGGTCGCTTCAGAGAGCGAAGCGCCGCCGGCACCCACCACCAGCATGGCCGCACCCGGGGTCGACCATGCGGTCACTACCGGCACGCGATAGCGCAGCGACAGGCCAATGCAGGTCACGCCCATGCCCAGACCAAGCGCCCACATCCACGAGGCGATCTGCGCCTGGTCGGCACCGACCGCCTGCGCGGCCTGGAACACGATCACGGCGGAACTGGCGAAGCCGACCAGCACTGTAATGAAGCCAGCGACGATGGCCGGTATCGAAAGATCGCGCCACCACGTGCGTGCCACCTGCATGCTCATTGCTCTCTCTCCACTGTGCATCCCTGCATTGATAGCGGTTGCGGCGTTGACCGCGCAACGCGCGGGCAACGCCGCAGTGATCTTCGAGCGTACGTCATGCGTGATGTCACGGCGCTTCTGTCATCACCCTGCAAAAAAAGCCTTGACGAAATCTGCAGGATCTCTAGAATTCGCTCCCTTGCTGCAGCGCATCGCTTCTTCGGAAACGGCACGCGAACAGCGACGCCACCACCGACGAACGAGATGATCGAACGAAGGTGTTGACGGACTCGAAAAGTCCGGCATAATAGGCGGCTCGCAACGACGAAAGGCCCTCGGGTCCAACGACGAAGCGGCATCGGCAACAACGTCCACTCCGGTGAGGCGGCCTTGAAAAAAGGTGTTGACGAAGCGGAAAAGCCGGCTATAATGGGCGGCTCGCTACGAAGGAAACTTCGCAGCACACGGGAATGGCGCTGAGGCCACTTCCCCGGATCTTTGAAAGTATGCGCAGGTATCTTGTGAAGGCGCCTGCAGGAAGGATGATTGTCCATCTTGCAGACGTTTGATCAAGCAACTATTAATTGTTTTAAAGCAAGCGATACGTTGCCAGCATCAATCATCTGCAGCTTTAAATTTT
>NZ_CP011010.1:4742500-4745000 GCF_001274595.1 Stenotrophomonas maltophilia | reverse complement strand
GTGAACCAGTACCGTGAGGGAAAGGCGAAAAGAACCCCGGAGAGGGGAGTGAAATAGAACCTGAAACCGTGTGCGTACAAGCAGTAGGAGCTCCGCAAGGAGTGACTGCGTACCTTTTGTATAATGGGTCAGCGACTTACTGTTCGTGGCAAGCTTAACCGTATAGGGGAGGCGAAGGGAAACCGAGTCTGATAAGGGCGCATAGTCGCGGGCAGTAGACCCGAAACCGGGTGATCTAGTCATGCCCAGGGTGAAGGTGCGGTAACACGCACTGGAGGCCCGAACCCACTCCCGTTGCAAAGGTAGGGGATGAGGTGTGATTAGGAGTGAAAAGCTAATCGAACCCGGAGATAGCTGGTTCTCCTCGAAAGCTATTTAGGTAGCGCCTCATATGTATCCTCTCGGGGGTAGAGCACTGTTATGGCTAGGGGGTCATCGCGACTTACCAAACCATTGCAAACTCCGAATACCGAGACGGACTGTATGGGAGACACACGGCGGGTGCTAACGTCCGTCGTGAAAAGGGAAACAACCCAGACCCACAGCTAAGGTCCCAAATTCACTGCTAAGTGGAAAACCATGTGGAAAGGCACAGACAGCCAGGAGGTTGGCTTAGAAGCAGCCACCCTTTAAAGAAAGCGTAATAGCTCACTGGTCGAGTCGGTCTGCGGGGAAGATTTAACGGGGCTAAGCAGTGAACCGAAGCTTGGGGTGCATACTTTGTATGCGCGGTAGAGGAGCGTTCCGTAAGCCGTTGAAGGTGGATTGAGAAGTCTGCTGGAGGTATCGGAAGTGCGAATGCTGACATGAGTAACGATAATGCGGGTGAAAAACCCGCACGCCGAAAGCCCAAGGTTTCCTTGCGCAACGTTAATCGGCGCAGGGTGAGTCGGCCCCTAAGGCGAGGACGAAAGTCGTAGTCGATGGGAAGCAGGTTAATATTCCTGCACCTCGCGTAAGTGCGATGGAGGGACGGAGAAGGTTAGGTGTACCAGGCGTTGGTTGTCCTGGGGAAAGGCGGTAGGTTTGGATCTTTGGCAAATCCGGGATCCTTTAAGACCGAGCACCGAGACGAGCCTTTATGGCGAAGTCACTGATACCACGCTTCCAGGAAAAGCTCCTAAGCTTCAGCTTACGCAGACCGTACCGTAAACCGACACAGGTGGGTAGGATGAGAATTCTCAGGCGCTTGAGAGAACTCGGGTGAAGGAACTAGGCAACATGGCACCGTAACTTCGGGAGAAGGTGCACCCTTTTTGGTGGCTCGTGCGAGCTATAGCTGAAGAGGGTCGCAGTAACCAGGCCGCTGCGACTGTTTATCAAAAACACAGCACTCTGCAAACACGAAAGTGGACGTATAGGGTGTGACGCCTGCCCGGTGCTGGAAGGTTAATTGATGGGGTCAGCCGCAAGGCGAAGCTCTTGATCGAAGCCCCAGTAAACGGCGGCCGTAACTATAACGGTCCTAAGGTAGCGAAATTCCTTGTCGGGTAAGTTCCGACCTGCACGAATGGCGTAACGACAGCGGCGCTGTCTCCACCCGAGACTCAGTGAAATTGAAATCGCTGTGAAGATGCAGCGTTCCCGTGGCAAGACGGAAAGACCCCGTGAACCTTTACTATAGCTTTACACTGAACGTTGAGTTCGTCTGTGTAGGATAGGTGGGAGGCTATGAAACTGTGGCGCTAGCTGCAGTGGAGCCATCCTTGAAATACCACCCTGTCGTGCTTGACGTTCTAACCTGGGCCCATTATCTGGGTCGGGGACCGTGTATGGTGGGTAGTTTGACTGGGGCGGTCTCCTCCTAAAGAGTAACGGAGGAGCTCGAAGGTACGCTCAGCGCGGTCGGACATCGCGCACTGTGTGCAAAGGCATAAGCGTGCTTGACTGCAAGATCGACGGATCAAGCAGGTAGGAAACTAGGACTTAGTGATCCGGTGGTTCTGTATGGAAGGGCCATCGCTCAACGGATAAAAGGTACTCCGGGGATAACAGGCTGATACCGCCCAAGAGTTCATATCGACGGCGGTGTTTGGCACCTCGATGTCGGCTCATCACATCCTGGGGCTGTAGTCGGTCCCAAGGGTATGGCTGTTCGCCATTTAAAGTGGTACGCGAGCTGGGTTCAGAACGTCGTGAGACAGTTCGGTCCCTATCTGCCATGGGCGTTGGAGATTTGAGAGGGGCTGCTCCTAGTACGAGAGGACCGGAGTGGACGAACCTCTGGTGTTCCGGTTGTCACGCCAGTGGCATTGCCGGGTAGCTATGTTCGGAAGCGATAACCGCTGAAAGCATCTAAGCGGGAAGCGCGCCTCAAGATGAGATCTCCCGGGGCACAAGCCCCCTGAAGGAACCATGTAGACTACGTGGTTGATAGGTCAGGTGTGTAAGTACAGCAATGTATTGAGCTAACTGATACTAATGATCCGTGCGGCTTGACCATATAACCTCAAGTTGCCTTGGCTTTACGACAGCGTCGTAAGAGCATCCAAGTGCACGC
>NZ_CP011010.1:370000-372500 GCF_001274595.1 Stenotrophomonas maltophilia | reverse complement strand
GCGCGCTTCCCGCTTAGATGCTTTCAGCGGTTATCGCTTCCGAACATAGCTACCCGGCAATGCCACTGGCGTGACAACCGGAACACCAGAGGTTCGTCCACTCCGGTCCTCTCGTACTAGGAGCAGCCCCTCTCAAATCTCCAACGCCCATGGCAGATAGGGACCGAACTGTCTCACGACGTTCTGAACCCAGCTCGCGTACCACTTTAAATGGCGAACAGCCATACCCTTGGGACCGACTACAGCCCCAGGATGTGATGAGCCGACATCGAGGTGCCAAACACCGCCGTCGATATGAACTCTTGGGCGGTATCAGCCTGTTATCCCCGGAGTACCTTTTATCCGTTGAGCGATGGCCCTTCCATACAGAACCACCGGATCACTAAGTCCTAGTTTCCTACCTGCTTGATCCGTCGATCTTGCAGTCAAGCACGCTTATGCCTTTGCACACAGTGCGCGATGTCCGACCGCGCTGAGCGTACCTTCGAGCTCCTCCGTTACTCTTTAGGAGGAGACCGCCCCAGTCAAACTACCCACCATACACGGTCCCCGACCCAGATAATGGGCCCAGGTTAGAACGTCAAGCACGACAGGGTGGTATTTCAAGGATGGCTCCACTGCAGCTAGCGCCACAGTTTCATAGCCTCCCACCTATCCTACACAGACGAACTCAACGTTCAGTGTAAAGCTATAGTAAAGGTTCACGGGGTCTTTCCGTCTTGCCACGGGAACGCTGCATCTTCACAGCGATTTCAATTTCACTGAGTCTCGGGTGGAGACAGCGCCGCTGTCGTTACGCCATTCGTGCAGGTCGGAACTTACCCGACAAGGAATTTCGCTACCTTAGGACCGTTATAGTTACGGCCGCCGTTTACTGGGGCTTCGATCAAGAGCTTCGCCTTGCGGCTGACCCCATCAATTAACCTTCCAGCACCGGGCAGGCGTCACACCCTATACGTCCACTTTCGTGTTTGCAGAGTGCTGTGTTTTTGATAAACAGTCGCAGCGGCCTGGTTACTGCGACCCTCTTCAGCTATAGCTCGCACGAGCCACCAAAAAGGGTGCACCTTCTCCCGAAGTTACGGTGCCATGTTGCCTAGTTCCTTCACCCGAGTTCTCTCAAGCGCCTGAGAATTCTCATCCTACCCACCTGTGTCGGTTTACGGTACGGTCTGCGTAAGCTGAAGCTTAGGAGCTTTTCCTGGAAGCGTGGTATCAGTGACTTCGCCATAAAGGCTCGTCTCGGTGCTCGGTCTTAAAGGATCCCGGATTTGCCAAAGATCCAAACCTACCGCCTTTCCCCAGGACAACCAACGCCTGGTACACCTAACCTTCTCCGTCCCTCCATCGCACTTACGCGAGGTGCAGGAATATTAACCTGCTTCCCATCGACTACGACTTTCGTCCTCGCCTTAGGGGCCGACTCACCCTGCGCCGATTAACGTTGCGCAAGGAAACCTTGGGCTTTCGGCGTGCGGGTTTTTCACCCGCATTATCGTTACTCATGTCAGCATTCGCACTTCCGATACCTCCAGCAGACTTCTCAATCCACCTTCAACGGCTTACGGAACGCTCCTCTACCGCGCATACAAAGTATGCACCCCAAGCTTCGGTTCACTGCTTAGCCCCGTTAAATCTTCCCCGCAGACCGACTCGACCAGTGAGCTATTACGCTTTCTTTAAAGGGTGGCTGCTTCTAAGCCAACCTCCTGGCTGTCTGTGCCTTTCCACATGGTTTTCCACTTAGCAGTGAATTTGGGACCTTAGCTGTGGGTCTGGGTTGTTTCCCTTTTCACGACGGACGTTAGCACCCGCCGTGTGTCTCCCATACAGTCCGTCTCGGTATTCGGAGTTTGCAATGGTTTGGTAAGTCGCGATGACCCCCTAGCCATAACAGTGCTCTACCCCCGAGAGGATACATATGAGGCGCTACCTAAATAGCTTTCGAGGAGAACCAGCTATCTCCGGGTTCGATTAGCTTTTCACTCCTAATCACACCTCATCCCCTACCTTTGCAACGGGAGTGGGTTCGGGCCTCCAGTGCGTGTTACCGCACCTTCACCCTGGGCATGACTAGATCACCCGGTTTCGGGTCTACTGCCCGCGACTATGCGCCCTTATCAGACTCGGTTTCCCTTCGCCTCCCCTATACGGTTAAGCTTGCCACGAACAGTAAGTCGCTGACCCATTATACAAAAGGTACGCAGTCACTCCTTGCGGAGCTCCTACTGCTTGTACGCACACGGTTTCAGGTTCTATTTCACTCCCCTCTCCGGGGTTCTTTTCGCCTTTCCCTCACGGTACTGGTTCACTATCGGTCGGTCAGTAGTATTTAGCCTTGGAGGATGGTCCCCCCATGTTCAGACAGGGTTTCACGTGCCCCGCCCTACTCGTCTTCACTGAAATGGCCCTTTCAGATACAGGGCTATCACCTTCTATGGCCACTCTTTCCAGAGTGTTTTCCTAGAACCAAATCAGCTTAAGGGCTAGTCCGCGTTCG